>JBAXMR010000072.1:0-24782 GCA_037134195.1 Paludibacter sp.
CAAATGTTTGATTATCAAAAATAAATGCTTTTCTTTGTACCGAAAAGAAAGTGTATTTTTTCGAATGGTTATTCTCGTCTCACCTTTTCAAGGACCGAAATTGCTTTAACCTCGTTTTCTATACTGTTCTTGAAAACAATTTATTCAATTTTTTTATTTTTATTTTATGAACATTTACGTAGGTAACTTAAGTTACAAAGTTCGCGAAAACGACCTTCAGGGCGTTATCGAAGAGTATGGTGCAGTAGAATCTTGCAAAATTATCAAAGATCGCGAAACAGGAAAATCAAAAGGATTTGCATTTGTAGAAATGGCTGACGATGCAGCTGCTGCAAAAGTAATCGAAGAATTAAACGGTGCTGAATTTGATGGCCGTACCATGGTTGTTAAAGAAGCTCGTCCTAGAAACTAATTTCAGATTCCAAGCCACACAAAGAACTTCTGTTATCGTAAGATAGCAGAAGTTTTTTTATGAAAATTATGGATAATTTATTCAAATTCAAAGGGATGTTCAGTGCAAACAGCCCGTTTTCAAAGTTGTTGCTGCTTATTGGTGCAACTATTATTTTCACAATGATTGGATTTATAGTGTGGACTGCTTTTCATGGTGACATCAATAATCTACAGTCGTTGAAGCACTTACAGTTGGTCGAATCTACAGGAATGTTTGTTCTGCCACCTTTGGCTATGGCATGGTTGTGGTCGGAAAAACCCCTTGAATATCTTCATTTGAATCGTGCAATAAGTATCAAAAACGTTTTGATAATTGTTACAATTATGATTGTAGCTATTCCTTTTATCAACTTACTTGGTGATATCAACCATCGTCTTGTTTTACCACATCAACTAGCCGGACTCGAAAACTGGATGAAATCATCTGAAGCCGAAGCCACGGCAATGACCGAAAAATTACTTAATACTCACACTATTCCGGGTTTATTATTCAATATTGTGCTTATTTCTATAGTACCCGCATTAGGTGAAGAGCTTTTTTTTCGTGGCGCATTACAGGGCATTTTTACTGAATGGAAAAACATTAGGTGGGCTATATGGATTAGTGCAATCGTGTTTAGTGCCATTCATTTGCAATTCTTCGGTTTTGTTCCTCGCATGTTAATGGGCGCATTTTTTGGCTATATGGTTTTATGGAGCGGGAGCTTATGGTCGGCAGTTCTTGCTCATTTTATAAACAACGTGTTGGCGGTTATTTTCTATTATTTCAAATACAACGGTTATCAATTGCCCGATATTGATACTGTCGGAACCGGTTCTGGCTGGTGGATTGGAATAGCTAGTGGAATTATGACTATGTTTGGATTATTTCTGATTAGAATTCAACTCAAAGAATCTCATAAAAACTAATTCTTAATCTGGCAGTTTTTCCTAATCTCACTTATTGAATGTCCGGAATAATTTGCTGATACAATCACGACCACATTTTTCAATCTTCTTTTTTCTTCTGGAAATTTTGATTAACTAATCAAAATCAATTTTCAACAAATTTTCTTCATTTTAGATTACATTTCTTCATTTTCGAATAGATGTTATTTTTTGATATTATAGTTATATTTCTAATACATAGAGTTTTACGCTTTTGGCACATGAATTGATATATATTTGGCATAACAATATAATTGTAATAAATACAAATCAATAAATAATAATTAAAAACAAGCTTATGAAAACTCTATTAAATTTCAAAACACTCGTAATTTCCCTATCAGTTTCCCTATTTGTTTCGTGTATGAACACGAATGTTCCTGAACTAAGTTCCTCTTATACCACAATTGCCAATGAAGCTTTGGCTACTGCTACCAGTGAAAGTGCTGTTTTGGATGCAGACTTGACAATTAATACTTATATTAAAACTGCCGGAATGCAAAAAGTAGGTGCTGCAGTAACTCCTCCAATAGATAAAGATTCAGTTGTAGATGCAAAAAATGAAGCATACCCTAAAGTGACTCGTATTTCTGAAAAAGATGCTTTCCCACGTGAATATGTTATCGACTTTGGCGATGGTTATATCACTAAATCAAAGCTCAAATACAAAGGTAAAATTCATTATACAGTGAACGACATTACCTGCCAAAAAAGAGAGTATAAATTTGAGAACTTCAGTATAAATGATAATCCTGTTGAATGTACAAAAACCGTTGAAGTAGTATCAAAAGGCGTGTTACGCATTGTTTCCGAAGAAACTACAAAACCCGCCAAAGGTGGAAATGCTATTTATCGTTACTCAGAACGTAAACGCACCAAACTGGATTCTAGTAAAGGAGTTGTTGTAGGCGATGGAGATAGTGATTTGGATGATTACACAGTCTACAACTATTCATTTGATATTATTACAAAAGGGATAAATGCCAAAGGTGAAGAATACTCCTTGAAAACAGTTGAGCCACTGATTTCAGATTATGCTAAAAAAGGTTTTGTAAAAGGTATTATGTCAGTAACTACCAAAAAAGGTACAAAACATTTGGATTACAGCAAGCAAGGCGAAAACAAAGAAGTGGATTATAAAGAAAATAACAATAATTCTGAGAATAACAATTCAAACAACAATTCTGATAATCAGGACAAATCAAACAATAAATAAAGTGTGCCAATATTAAAATTCGGCTGAGATTCTACTATGAATTTCAGCCGATTTTTTTTATAATCCTATTTACTTTCCACTAACAGCATTAGGAAGTAAGCAATATGAAAATTTCAGTAACGAATAGTACAGAAAGACTTATCCTCCCGAAGAGAAAAAAAGCATTTTGAGTACGGTTGCTCAAAGAATTCTTTATTTATAACTTACCAATCAACCAGCGGTTTGTAAAACTCCCTGTAAGTCATGTCGTTTGAATAGAAATTGAGCCTGTCCAGCATACCGGCAGAAGTTTTGTAGCCATAAGCCAGAATAGCGGTAACACCGGTTTCACGACAAACATTTTCAAATTCGTTATAGAGTCTGATTCCGATAATGCTCTTTTGGTATTCAGTTTTTACGGCGCAAAACCAAATCATAATGGCACAACTTACCATTTTTTCACCGCTTATAAAACCTTTAATTTCGCCATCGGTTTCATAAACCAATGTCAGGCATCGGTCATTCACTACCAATTGTTCAATCCACGAACGGTCATAGGGAACTTCTTCGTTATATTTGAATGGTTCCATGTCCAGAATGTTGTGAATCAAGTCGATGTCCTTTTCTTTTGCTTTGCGGATGGATTGTGTGTTCATATTTATTCCATGTTGTAAACGATTTGTTTCACCCATTCAGCCCATTCAGTTTGTGTTTTCGATTTATCGAATGTTTGCCACGGAATAGGTTCTCCGACTCTGAGCACGAAGCGACTTCCTCTATTTTTGTATAATTCATCAACCAGATAGAGCATCTCGATATTGATTTTTATTTTCAGAAATTTACGCAGGTTGGCCAGATTATAGAAAAATTTAGAATTTCTTCCTTTAAAGTAAATCGGAATCACATCCCGTTGATATTCAATAGCTTTAGAAATAAAACTTTTCTTCCATTCCAAGTCCACAATCTTTCCGTTTATCTTTCTGGAACACATTCCGGCAGGATAAGTAACCAAATTGTTATCAGATTCATAAATGTCGTGGGTCAATGCTGCATAATCTTTACTTTGCTTGCCAACTTTATTCACCGGAATAAACAATTCTTTGAGGGGATCTACATTCATCAACAAATCGTTTGAGAAAAAGCGAATCTTGTTGTCGTAAACTTTAGCAAGCATTAAACCGGTTGTTATTCCATCCAACCCTCCAAGCGGATGATTTCCGGCAAAAATACATCTTCCTGTTTTGGGTAGGTTCTCTCTACCTTCCATACTTATCTTTATGTCAAGATAGTTGAGGGCTTCTTCAATAAATTCAAAGTTTTTTAAATCAGTACAGGTCTCAAAGAATTTGTTGAGATCTTTTTCGTGTGCTATTCTCCGTAAGTAATTGACAATGAATTTGGGAACATTTGTGTTTGGAGCTTTTTCTTTCAAAATACTGGCAATGTCAATTTTGAGTGGGTTTACTTCAATCATCTGTAAAATATATTTTAGTCTCAGTGCAAATATACAAAAAAAATGCTTGGAATTTTGACCTGATTAAATGATTTTATGATTTTCAAATCTAATTTTTGCCATAGTTAATTATATTTTATGAATTATTTCCCCCACTTTAATGCTATTTTTTATAAATAACTTATAATATTTTATTAATATATTTATATACAATAGATTAGTATTTTTATCCTTTTATTTGTCTCTGTTGAAAAAATGTTGATAAACTGTTTAAATGTGCTGATTTTAAGAGAATAAGCTGTTGATAAATTTTTTGTGGGGAAATGTGGGGAATTTGAGATTTATTTCATACTTTTACCGTTGAAAAAATAGATTCAGTTCAAAATGTCAACATTTATAGGAAAATATGAAGCAAAAGCCGATGTAAAGGGGAGAATCTTTATTCCTTCCAATTACAGAAAACTGCTGCCCGATGGAGAAAAGGAGCGTGTTGTGATGCGGAAGGATGCTGAGAACGATTGTTTGATTGTTTTTCCGGAGCATGTTTGGAATGAAATGGTTCAGGATCTGAAAACGAATCTGGACGAATGGAATCCTGAAGATCAAATGTTACTCATGCAATTTGTATCGGATGCTGAATGGCTGGATATCGATTCACAGGGGCGTATATTGCTATCGAAGAAGAATTTGCAAGCCATTGGTATAGATAATGCCGAAGTGTTGTTTGTTGGAATGATTGATCGTTTTGCTTTATGGAGCAAAGTTCGTTACGAGCAAACCCGCATGCCGGCAACTGATTTTTCGAAAAAATTGAAAGAAAAAATGATGAATAAATAGTATAGTAAATAGTTTATAGTAAAACCAAAATTTTTTAATGACCGAGCCAATCTATCATATTCCTGCATTACTGAATGAAACCATTGACGGATTGGATATTAAGCCTGATGGAGTATATGTGGATGTGACTTTTGGGGGCGGCGGTCATTCGAATGAGATTCTGAAGAGATTGAGTAAAAATGGCAAATTGCTGGGATTTGATCAGGACGAAGATGCCTGCAAAAATATTATTAATGACCCGCGTTTTATTTTTGTCAGAAGCAATTTCAAATACCTGAAAAATTTTCTTCGCTATCATAATATTGAGAAAGTGGATGGAATTCTGGCTGATTTAGGTGTTTCTTCTCACCATTTTGATGAAGCAGAACGTGGCTTTTCATTTAGGTTTGATGGAGCATTAGACATGCGAATGAATACCAAATCACCATTTACTGCTGCGGTTTTATTGAATACATATTCTGAGGAACAGTTAGCGGATGTTTTCTATCTCTATGGAGAATTGCATAATTCCCGAAAAATAGCCAGAACTATTGTCAATGCACGTTCCAAAGCACCTTTCGATCGTATTTTTCCTTTTATCGAAGTATTGAAGCCATTTTTCGGACGTGAAAAGGAAAAAAAAGACATGGCGCGGGTTTTTCAGGCATTGCGTATTGAAGTAAACAAGGAAATGGATGTGCTGAAAGCCTTATTGGAACAAAGTCTTGAAGTTCTGAATCCCAATGGTCGATTGGTTGTGCTGACTTATCATTCGTTGGAAGACCGATTGGTGAAGAATTTTTTCAGAAGTGGGAATTTTGAAGGAAAATTACAAAAAGATTTTTATGGAAATATAATTGCGCCTTTGCAAGCAGTTAATAATAAGGTGATTATTGCAAATAATGAAGAAATTGAACGTAATCCACGTGCCCGCAGTGCAAAGTTAAGAATTGCAGAATTACGGTAGAGACGATGCATCATCTCCACGGATGAAATTGTAAATTGTAAATTGATAAATTGTAAATAAAATAGATGTCTTGGTTTAATAAAATAGCGGATGCAATTAGGGGGAGTGAAGATTTCTCTGATATTAAGTCGAGTAATGTTCGTGACGTTTTGACTGGTAATATACTTACCAAGAACTTTATACGCAAACAATATGGTTTGGTGATAATGATTGCCGTATTAGCTTTTTTGTATATTGACAATCGCTACTATTGCGAAACTCAACTAGCAACGGAAATTGAACTAAAAAAGAAAATTCAGGATGCTAAATATGAATCATTGACAATTTCGGCAGAATTGATGGAAATAAGCCGTCAGTCGAATGTAATGAAAGCTGTAAATGAGAATGGATTAAACTTAATTGAAAATACAACACCACCAATCGTGATTGAAGATAGTGTTCCATCAAAAAAATGACAGAAAAACGCAGAAATATTGTTCTTCGGTTCGGCATAGTATACACTTTAATATGTCTCTCATTTGTGTTGGTTCTTTATCGAATCGTTAAGATTCAGTTTGTTGAACGGGATCAATGGATGGCACTTGCAGCCAAAAATGTAAAGACAAACATAACAGTAAAACCTAATAGGGGAAATATTTATGCTTGTGATGGTCGGCTAATGGCAAGCTCAATTCCAACTTATTATGTATATATGGATTTGCGTGTACCGGCTTTACACGACGATGAAGGTTCACTTTTCAAGGAAAATATCGACTCGTTATCCATTTATTTATCCAGTTTTTTTCGGGATAAAACTCCAACCGATTATAAATTATTGTTGAAAAAAGCATATCAAACCGGAGTTGGAGAATTTCAACTTTCTGAAAAACGAATTTCGTATGCTCAGTTGAAACAACTGAAAACTTTGCCGCTTTTCCGCTTAGGTCGTAACAAAAGCGGATTGATAACTAAGGAGTATTTCAGACGTGTCAGACCTTTCGGTTCATTGGCACAGAGAACTATTGGTGATATTTTTGCAGATGAAACCAAAGGTGGCAAAAATGGTATTGAGTTGAGTTTTAATTCTAATCTGAAAGGAACTTCTGGCATTTCAACTCGTCAGAAAGTTGCGAATAATTATATGGAAAATATTCAGGTTGAGCCGGTAGATGGAATGGATGTGACAACGACTATTGACATAGATTTGCAGGATATTGCCGAGAAAGCATTGATTGATGGCGTGAAACAATTTGATGCGGCTGTTGGCTATGCCATTCTAATGGAAGTTCATTCAGGTGAAGTGAAAGCCATTGTGAATATGCAGAAAAACAGTGATGGTTCTTATTCGGAAAACAGGAATGGTGCCGTTTCGGATATGACTGAGCCTGGTTCAACTTTTAAAGTAGCTTCAGTGATGGCTGCTCTGGATGAAGGTAAAGTGAAAATGTCGGATACAATTGATACATATAATGGTGAGTATAAGTTTGGTAACCGAACTATGACCGATCATAATGCTAACCATGGAGGTTTTCACCGAATTTCGCTGGCTCAGGCAATTTATGGTTCTTCCAATATCGGTGTGTCACGCGCCATTGTGAAAGCTTATGGTAGAAATCCGGGTGAATTTGTGAATAAATTGTATGCAATGAAACTCAATGAACCTCTGAAATTGGAAATTCCTGGTGTTGCAAAACCTTTCATACGTCACCCGAATGATAAATCGCATGAATGGTCGGTTACAACGCTGCCGTGGATGTCAGTTGGTTACGAAACTCAGGTGCCACCAATTTATACGTTGACTTTTTATAATGCAATTGCCAACGATGGAAAAATGATTCGACCATTCTTTGTAAAATCAATCACCAAAAATGGTCAGATAGTTAAGAAATTTTCAACTGAAGTTATCAATCCGGCCATTTGCAAACCAAGCACGCTTAGTGAAATTCGATCAGCTTTACTTGGCGTTGTAGAAGATAAAATGGGAACAGGAAAACCTGTTTTTTCAAAATATGTTCGCATTGCCGGAAAATCGGGTACTGCTCAGATGTGGGCAAAAGGTGGAAATACCGGAAAACATCAGGTTGCATTTTGTGGATTTTTTCCTTATGAAAAACCGACTTATAGCTGTATTGTGGTAATGCGTGAACCGGGAATCGGACATGCATCCGGTGGTCACATGAGCGGGTTGGTTTTCAAAAATATAGCTGAACGTGTCATGGCGCTAAATTCAAACCGAAAGCCTTCACATGTTGAAACAGATACAGTAAAAACGAAAGAAATTCTTCCTTTGTTACCAGAAGCAAAAACAGGGTATTATAAAGCAATTCAGACTGTTACAGCAGATTTGAATTTACCATTAAGAACCAATAATTCCACTGAATGGGTAAAAACGTTGGCTAATAATAACCAAATTGAAGTTCAATCCATTACTGTTTCAAACAGAACTGTCCCAAATCTCACCGGCATGGGTGCGAAGGATGCGGTATTTATACTCGAAAATATGGGTTTAAATGTTCAGGTAATGGGTCGTGGTAAAGTATATTCTCAAAATATGAAACCAGGAACTGTGGCCAGAAAAGGGACATCAGTAATGATAAATTTGCAATAAATCAATGAATAAGAGTTTAGATGAAATAATGCAAAATGTGCTGATTAAGCAATGCATCGGCGAACTTGAAACCGAAATCCGGAGTATTCAGTTCGATTCACGCAAAGTTGAACCGGGTAGTGTATTTGTTGCGACACACGGAACAGCATCCGATGGACATCAATATATCCCAACAGCTATTGAAAAAGGGGCTGTGGCAATTGTTTGTGAAGAAATACCAGCTGAAATAAATACAGAAGTAACCTATATTAAAGTTGAAAATAGTGCTGATGCTCTTGGAAAAATGGCTAGTGCATGGTATGATTTTCCTTCATCGAAATTAATATTAATTGGAGTTACCGGAACGAATGGTAAAACCACTATTGCAACTTTGCTTTATAAACTTTTCAGTGAGCTCGGTTTCAAAACGGGTTTACTTTCCACCGTATGTAATTACGTTGATAATGTGGCAGTTGAAGCAACTCATACAACTCCTGATGCGCTGGCATTGAATGAATTGCTGGCTCAAATGGTAGATGCAGGATGCGAATATGCTTTTATGGAAGTGAGCTCCCATTCAGTTGATCAGAGAAGAATTGCCGGATTGGAGTTCGACGGTGGAGTTTTCACGAATATCACCCGCGATCATATTGATTATCATTTGACTTTCGAAAATTACCTGAAAGCAAAGAAACGCTTCTTCGATGAATTATCAGCTGATAGTTTTGCGCTCACCAATGCCGATGATAAAAACGGTTTTGTGATGTTGCAGAATAGTAAAGCAAAAAAATACAGCTACTCGTTGCGCACGATGGCCGATTTCAAAACCCGCATTCTGGAACATGGATTTGATGGTATGTTGCTGGATATGAACGACAAAGAAGTGAATGTGCAGTTTATCGGAAAATTTAACGCCAGCAATTTATCTGCGGTTTTTGGTGCTGCGGTTTTATTAGGACAAGACGAAATGGAAGTGTTGCGTATTATCAGTTCATTACAATCAGTTTCAGGTCGTTTCGAGACTTTGCATTCAGCTTCAGGCTATACAGCCATTGTAGATTATGCACATACTCCTGACGCTTTGAATAATGTGATAAGCACTATCAATGAGATTTTGCAGGGAAGTGGACGGTTGATAACTGTTGTTGGTTGTGGTGGAAATCGTGACAAAGGGAAACGTCCGATTATGGCGTGTGAGGCAGTTGATGGTAGCTGGAAAGCCATCCTGACTTCCGATAATCCCCGTTTTGAAGAACCACTGGATATATTGAATGATATGATTGCCGGTTTGGATGTGACTCAGAAAGCAAAAAGTCTGACAATTGTCGATCGACGTGAAGCTATCAAAACAGCCTGCGCCTTAGCACAGCCGGGTGATGTGGTTTTGATTGCCGGTAAAGGTCATGAAGATTATCAGATAATTCAGGGTGTAAAACACCATTTCGATGACAGAGAAGAAGTTCGTAAATGCTTTTGAAACAATAAAATATAAAAGTAACAAATTATGATATACCATTTATTCCAATACATTGATAAGTTTTACCATATTCCGGGTGGCGGATTATTTAATTTTATTTCATTTCGTGCCGGTGTGGCATTTATTCTTGCGTTGTTAGTTTCCACAATGTTCGGGAGAAGAATAATTGATTATCTGCAGAAAAAACAAATTGGTGAAACTATTCGTGACTTAGGACTTGAAGGTCAGATGAGTAAAAAAGGTACCCCAACAATGGGTGGTATCATAATTATTATGGGTATTCTGATTCCAACAATTTTGCTGGCAGCTTTGAACAATACCTATACACTGCTGATGATTATCACTACTGTGTGGCTTGGCCTGATTGGTTTCTTAGATGATTATATCAAAGTTTTCAAAAAAAACAAGGAAGGTTTGAGTGGAAAGTTTAAAATTTTCGGACAAATCGGCTTAGGATTTATTGTGGGTTTGACGATGTATCTGAGTCCTGATGCTGTTATTCGCGAAAATATCGAAGTAAAAGGCATTACAAGTAAGCGTGTTGAATATGTGGTATATGCAAAACACGATGTAAAATCAACCAAAACGACCATTCCGTTTGTAAAAAATAATAACCTGGATTATGCTGATGCATTCAAATGGTTGGGTACAAGTGCTCAAAAATATGGTTGGATTTTGTTTGTTTTAGTGGTTATTTTTATTGTAACAGCCATTTCGAATGGAGCAAATTTAACTGATGGATTGGATGGTCTTGCAACCGGTTCATCAGCTATAATCGGCGTGATTTTGGGTATTTTGGCTTATGTATCGGGTAATATGAATTATGCCGGATACCTGAATATCATGTATTTACCGGGTACAGGTGAGCTGTTGGTGTTCGCCGGTGCATTTATTGGTGCAACCGTTGGTTTCCTTTGGTATAATGCATTTCCGGCTCAGGTTTTCATGGGCGACACTGGCAGTTTGACAATAGGTGGAATTATTTCGGTTTTTGCCATCATTATTCATAAAGAATTGTTGATACCGATTTTATGCGGTGTATTTATTGTTGAAAATCTGTCGGTTGTGATGCAGGTTGGATATTTTAAATATACCAAGCGGAGATTTGGCGAAGGTCGAAGGATTTTTAAGATGACACCTTTGCATCATCATTATCAAAAACAAGGCAACGCCGGAATTCAGGCTATTTTCCAAAAACCGATTCAAGCTATGCCTGAATCCAAAATAGTAATTCGTTTTTGGATTGTTGGAATTATTTTGGCAGCAGTAACTATTATAACTTTGAAAATCAGATAGAAGCCCCCTAAATCCTCCATTAGGGGACTTAAAGATAGATTGCAAAATGAATAACCAAAATTTCACAGACGATAGTAACTTAATTTACTCCCTTTCGGGGAGGTTAGGTGGGGCAAAACGAATAGTTATTTTAGGTGGTGGAGAAAGCGGTGCAGGTGCAGCAGTACTGGCAAAGAAGCAGGGTTTTGATGTTTTTCTTTCCGATTTATCGGAAATTAAACCTCAATACAAAGCTTTGCTCAAAAATTATGGAATTGACTGGGAAGAAATGCAACATACAGAAGAAAAAATTCTGAATGCCGATGAAATTATAAAAAGTCCGGGAATTCCTGATAAAGCTCCATTAATTAAAAAATTACATGCAATTGGAACTCCTGTAATTTCGGAAATAGAATTTGCAGGACGCTATACAACTGCAAAAATGATTTGCATAACTGGTAGTAACGGCAAAACTACAACCACCATGTTGATTTATCATATTTTGAAAAATGCCGGATTGAATGTGGGTTTGGCAGGTAACGTAGGAAATAGTCTGGCATTGCAGGTGGCAACAGAATCGTTTGATTATTACGTGGTTGAATTAAGCAGTTTTCAGTTGGATGGTATGACAGATTTCAAAGCAGATATAGCTATTTTACTGAATATTACTCCGGATCATTTAGACCGTTACGATTATAATTTTCAAAATTATGTGGATTCAAAATTCCGGATTACACAAAATCAGACTGGTGCAGATGCTTTTATTTATTGGGCAAACGACCCGGTAATTAAAGCAGAACTAGCCAAAAGAAACATTAAATCAACACTTTATCCGTTCGCTATTGAACGTGATGAAAAAACAAAAGCATTCATCGAAAAAGATGAGCTAATTATACAAACTTTAAATTCTCTGTTTACTATGCCAACAACAGAATTAGCCCTTCAAGGTATGCATAATACCTACAACTCAATGGCAGCTGGACTTACAGCTTCTATCGTTAATGTTCGAAAAGAAAATATTCGTCAGTCCCTACAGGATTTTCAGGGTGTTGAACACCGTCTGGAATACGTGGCAACCGTTCGCAACGTTCGCTATATTAATGACTCTAAAGCCACTAATGTCAATTCATGCTGGTATGCTTTGCAAAGTATGAAAACTCCAACTGTGCTTATACTTGGTGGAACTGATAAAGGTAACGATTATTCTGAAATAGAAGAACTTGTAAAAGGAAAAGTAAAAGGGTTGATTTTTATGGGATTAGATAATGCTTCATTGCATAAATTTTTCGATGGAAAAATTGAGAAAATTACCGATGTTAAATCGATGGAAGATGCCGTAAACGAAGCATATAAAATGGCAGAAAGTGGTGATACTGTACTTCTTTCACCTTGTTGTGCAAGTTTCGATTTATTTCTAAATTACGAAGACAGAGGTAAACAGTTCAAAAATTGCGTTAGAAACCTATAATAAGTTGACAGTAGATAGTTGTCAGTTGATAGCGAAAGTTTATGGAAATTTTATTTAAACGATATTTGAAAGGTGACAGAACACTTTGGGTTGTGTTCCTGGGACTTTGTATACTTTCAATAATTGAAATGTACAGTGCCTCAAGTACGTTGGCTTATAAATCATCGAATCATGCACTACCGGTAATCCGTCACGTCGGCTTTCTTACAGGTGGTTTGATTATTGCCTTTATCGTTCACATGATTCCATACCGCTGGATTCGGATTGTGTCATATTTGGGACTTTTTATTTCAGCTATTTTATTGGTGTTTGTACTTTTTAAGGGACACAGCGAAAATGATGCTGCCCGTTGGTTAGTAATTGGAGGAATTCAGTTTCAACCATCTGAGTTGGCAAAACTCTCGGTTATTATTGTTGCAGCCGACTTAATTTCCCGAATCAGAGATAATACCAAAGATGAGTGGATTTATTTCCGCAATACAATTATTATGTTGGTTGTCATTTGTGGACTTATACTTCTTGAAAATTTCTCAACAGCTGCTATTTTGTTTATCGTAGTTTTTATCATGATGTTTATTGGTCGCATTTCGTTCAAGTACCTTGGAACTTTAGCCGGTGCAATCATTATTTTTTTGTTGCTGGGCTATGGAGCAGTGAAGGCAATTCCTGAAAGTGCTATGCCAAAGGCATTTAAACGTGCTTATACCTGGGTTGCCCGCATCGAACGTCATTCAGACAAAGGAGCTAAGGAAAATAAATACGTGATTACCGACAAAAACCGACAGGAAATTTATGGTCAAATTGCCATTGCACGTGGTGGAGTTTTTGGAGTTTTACCTGGAAATAGTGTAGAACGGGATTATTTGCCTCAAGCATATTCTGACTTTATTTATTCAATAATTGTTGAAGAAATGGGGTTGATTGGGGGTATAGCTGTTATAATAATGTATTTGATTTTGCTTTTCAGGGCAGGCCGGATTGTTATGAATTGTTCAGCAGTTTTTCCGGCTATTCTGGTTATGGGTTTATCGTTAATGATTGTTCTGCAAACATTTATCAATATGTCGGTTGCCACCAGTTTGATTCCTGTAACCGGACAACCTTTGCCGTTGATAAGTCGTGGAGGTACATCTATTCTGATAACCTGCATCTATTTTGGAATAATTTTAGGTATAACGCGACAGATAATTGCTGATGAAAAACCGAATGATTCATTTGTTGTGGAAGAAGAAGTACCACTTCCTGTGGTCGATTTGGAGAGTTTATAGAAGAAGCCCCCTAAATCCTCCAAAAGGGGGACTTTTGGTGTGTAAAAGGAATCTACTTAGTACATTGAAAATGAAACAGGTTGTAATTAATTTTTGAATAAATTTACAGAAATAATGTTTTAAATAATATGAAACGATTTCAACATCCAAACGATATTGACCAAGGTATTCAAATTCCCCCTTTGGGGGCCAGGGGGCTTCGGTTTATAATCAGCGGAGGTGGTACCGGAGGACATATTTTTCCGGCAATCAGCATTGCAAATGCATTGAAAAATCAAGTGCCGGATGCCGAAATTCTATTTGTGGGAGCTCTGGGACGCATGGAAATGGAACGGGTTCCTGCTGCAGGTTATCCTATTGAAGGTTTGCCCGTTAGTGGCTTCGACCGGAAAAGTATGATTCGGAATATCAAGGTTTTATGGAATTTAGGCAGAAGTCTGATATTAGCACGAAAAATCATACGACGTTTCAAACCCGATGTAGCAATTGGAGTTGGTGGTTATGCCAGTGCGCCCACTTTGCGTGCAGCTTCGGCTTTTGGAGTTCCAACAGTGATTCAGGAACAAAATTCCTATGCCGGAGTAACCAATAAATTACTGGCCAAAAATGCAAAACGAATTTGTGTGGCTTATGAAGGAATGGAAAAATTCTTTCCGGCAGAGAAAATTGTACTGACAGGTAATCCGGTTCGTCAGGATTTATTCTCGGTAAAAGCCGGTACAAAAGAGGCTTATGATTTCTTTAAACTTGACCCTAAAAAGAAAACTATTTTATTTGTAGGCGGAAGTCTGGGTGCTCGTACCATTAATCAAAGCATTATAGCGGGTTTAAATAAATTGGCAAAAGCTGAAGATGTTCAGGTAATATGGCAAACGGGTAAATTTTATATTAAAGATGCTCGTATTGCAGCCGGTTGTCATGTATCGGAAAGGCTTATTGTTACTGATTTCGTTTCACGAATGGATTTTGCTTATTCCATAGCAGATTTGGTAATTTCGAGGGCAGGAGCAAGTTCCATTTCGGAATTGTGTTTGCTTGCAAAACCGGTCATTTTAGTCCCTTCGCCCAATGTGGCTGAAGACCATCAGACTCAGAATGCTTTGGCTTTGGTTCGGAAAAATGCAGCTGTGATGATAAAAGATGTTGATGCAAAAGATACGCTCATAGATAAAGCGTTGGAACTCATAAATAACGAAGAAGAACTAAAGATATTAAGTGATAATATACTGAAACTGGCCGAAAAAGATTCTGCTGATAGAATTGCAAATGAAATTTTAAAACTAGTTTGATAATTAGTAATTGTTTGATTGGAAATTGAATAAGATGAACAAATTTACACAATATTATTTTCTGGGAATTGGTGGTATAGGGATGAGTGCGTTGGCAAGGTATTTTCAAACCAAAGGCTTCCGAGTAGCTGGTTACGACCGTACCGAAACTAAGCTTACTTCCGATTTACAGGCAGAAGGAATCGCTGTATGTTTTGATGAAGCAGTTAATCAGATTCCTGCAAGATACACCAAACCAGAAAATACCTTGGTTGTGATTACCCCGGCTATTCCTCAAAATCATCCCCAACTTATCTATTTTCAGGAAAACAATTTTACTATTCAAAAACGGGCTCAGGTTCTGGGCGATATTACCCGACAGAGTAAAGGAATTTGTATAGCAGGAACACATGGTAAAACCACAACATCCACTATTTCAGCACATTTATTGTATCAATCGCAGGTTTCGTGTAATGCATTTTTGGGTGGTATTGCCAATAATTATAACAGTAATTTACTGCTTTCATCGGAGAGCAATCTGGTAGTAATCGAAGCTGACGAATACGATCGTTCATTTCATCAACTTTCGCCCTATATGGCGGTAATTACCTCGGCCGATCCGGATCATTTGGATGTTTATGAAACTGCCGGTGCATTTCGTGAGAGTTTTGAGCACTTCACATCGCTCATTCGTTCTGGTGGGGCTTTGATTATGAAAAAAGGAATTGATATTGTACCAAAATTGCAAAAAGGAGTAAAGTTATACACTTACTCGATGGATGAAGGTGGAGATTTTTCTGCCGA
Source organism: Paludibacter sp. (assembly GCA_037134195.1). Classification (GTDB taxonomy): domain Bacteria; phylum Bacteroidota; class Bacteroidia; order Bacteroidales; family Paludibacteraceae; genus Paludibacter. The sequence continues at coordinate 15,938 of JBAXMR010000072.1, forward strand.
AAATATTAAAACGGTGAAAGGTGAAATTCGTTTTGATTTTGTAACTCCCACTGACCGGATTAATGATGTGAGACTTGGAGTACCGATTCGGATTAATGTAGAAAATAGTGTGGCTGCCATGGCATTAGCCTGGCTGAACGGTGTAACAAGTGAGGAAATTCGTACCGGAATATCTTCTTTTTCAGGAATTTATCGTAGATTTAATGTGGTTTATAAAACACAGAAAATGGTTTTTATGGACGATTATGCCCATCACCCAAGTGAATTGGATGCAAGTATTTCTTCTATTCGTAATTTGTATCCTAATCGAAAAATTACAGGTATTTTCCAACCGCATCTATATACACGAACCCGTGACTTCGCTCCAGCCTTTGCAGAGGCATTGTCACAACTGGATGAACTGATATTGCTGGACATTTACCCTGCCCGCGAATTTCCAATCGAAGGTGTTGATTCTGAGCTTATTTTGCGTGACGTTAAACTAAAAAACAAAACGTTGTGCTCCAAAGAAAATCTATTACCTTTGCTGAAAGATAAAGAACTGGATGTGTTGGTGACTTTTGGTGCAGGTGATATTGATAAACTTGTACCGCTGATTAAAGAACAATTGAAATCAAAATGAAACCAGTTTGGAAAAACATATTGATTTCATTCTTTAGCTTGTTGGTTTTAGGATATATTGGTTTCTCGCTTTGGCAATTTTCTGGTAGAAATCAGGTAATGGTTTGCGGTCAATTAGTTGTGATAATTGACAAAAATGCAGAATGTCAATTAATTACTGAGAAAGAAGTTGTAAATATCCTTGAGTCAAAAGAGCTGAACCCGATAGGTAAAACTGTAAGAGATATTCAGACTGAATCGATAGAAATGATTCTGCATAAAAATCCGATGATAAAATCGGTGGAATGTTATAAACTACCATCAGGCAGAGTGGACATCATAATTCAGCAACGGGTGCCTAAATTGAGAGTGGTAGGTTTGGGAAGTTATTATATTGATGCCGACCGTAAACCAATGCCGGTATCGTTAAATTGTGCAGCTTATGTACCTGTAGTTTCAGGACATGTAACCGTTACAATGGTAACCGGAAAATTGTATGATTTTGTAATGTATCTGAAAGATAATACGTTTTGGAATGCACAGGTCGAACAGATTTATGTTCGTGAGGATCAAAAAATCGAATTAGTGCCCAGAGTGGGAGATGCAATCATTTTGTTGGGAACACTTGAAAATTATGAAAAAAAACTCGAAAAATTACATAAGCTATACAAATACGGTTTCAACGTAATCGGGTGGAATAAATACAAACTTATTGACTTAGAATATAAAGATCAGATTGTTTGCAATAAAAAGGAGGAAGTTAAATCACCAGTAAAATTTGTTGTTGATTCGTTGAAAAAGATCGACAAATTGAAGAAAGATAGTATAATTGCCAAAAAAATATGATTTCAAATAAAGTAGTTGCAGTTGATTTTGGTAGCACATTTATTTCGGTAATGGCAGCCGAAGTTCTCGAAAGCGGAGCAGTAAAGATTTTCTCGGAAGAATCAAAACCATCGGAGGAAGTAAAATGGGGCATTGTTGAAAAACCAACAGGTGCTTCGTTTAAAATAAGTGAATTGCTTAAATTACTCAAAAACAGCTCAAAAATTTCGGATATCAGCCCCGTTTCGGTGGCTATAGGTGCTAAAAGTATGAAAATTATACAGAAAACAGTAAACAGATCGTTAGGTAAAGTTTATGAAATAACTAACGATTTACTGGCTGACATGCTTGAGGAATGTGAGAGAAGTGTTGCAAATCAGAATATTACTGTGTTTGAGACCATTCCTGTTTCTTACACTGTTGATGGTAAATTGATGGATGATCCGGTTGGTCTGAATGCCAGACAAATAACAGCAACTTATAACGTAGTTGTTGGAAATTCAATTATTAAAGCAGAGTTGGAACGTTGTTTTGATCGCACCGGTGTTGTGATGGAATACAACCCATTGGCCATTCAGGCATTGTCAACTGTAGTTTTGGAAGAACAGGACAGAGAAGTTGGGTGTGCATTGATAAATCTGGGGGCAACCACTACAACAATGGGCGTATATCATGATGGTATTTTACGCAATTACATAGTTGTACCCCTCGGAGCTGATAATATTACCAAAGATATTCAGGAATTAGGTATTAGTGAAGCAAACGCCGAAAAATTGAAGTGTTTAAAAGGCTTTGCAATGGATTCTTTGGTTGTTGATCCTGTTTATATTCAGGTTGCAGCTGTTGAAGCAGAAGCAAAACCGGTGAATATTTCCACTAAGTTTCTTGCAACTATCATCGAAGCACGTTTAGAAGAAATTCTGAAACCTGTTTTTGATATTATTTCAAACTTATCATTTAAATTGGAAGCAGGTATAGTATTAACAGGAGGAGGTGCCAAACTCAATAAAATTATCGAATTTATTACTGAAAAAATAGGGATATATTCACGGCTTGGCGATCACTCAGATTGGTTATCGGATGATACCGATAAAAAATATTTTGATCCGAAATACTCACTATTAGTTGGAACAATTTTGCTAACACACGACTATCGGATAGAACATCCGGAGGTCAAAATATTGGATGATCCTGACAAACAACCAAAACTTCCGGGCAATGGAAGCAGGTTAATAAAAAAACTTACTCAAACTTATACGAACTATTTTGGGAGTCAAAGTGAAATTAAATTCGAATAAAATCAGCTATTTCAGAGGATTTTTGCACAATATATTACTTTATAATTAATTGAAATTTAAGAAAATAATATACTATGGGATATTTAGACGAAAGCTTGCCCTTGGAATTGCCGCTGGTCGACAGTTCAATTATCAAAGTCATTGGAGTGGGCGGTGGCGGTGGAAATGCCGTGAATCACATGTATCGTCAGGGAATTACCGATGTTTCTTTTGTGGTTTGTAACACAGATAATCAGGCATTGCATAAATCGCCGGTGCCTATTAAAATACAACTGGGAGCTGATACTACTGAAGGCCTTGGAGCAGGTGGTAAGCCCGAAGTTGCCAAACTGGCTGCCGAAGAATCGATTGAGAAAATTCAGGAGCTACTTAAAGACAATACCAAAATGGTTTTTATCACTGCCGGTATGGGTGGTGGAACGGGCACAGGAGCATCACCGGTAGTTGCAAAAGCAGCTCATGATCTGGGTATTCTGACAGTGGGTATTGTAACTATTCCGTTTGCATTCGAGGGAAACATGAAAATCCGTCAGGCATTGGAAGGTGTGGCAGCATTGAGCGAACATGTAGATGCAATTCTTGTAATAAATAACGAAAAACTCAAACAGATTTATCCCGATCTGGAACTCTCAAATGCATTTGCAAAAGCGGATGATGTGTTGACCAATGCAGCTAAGGCAATCGCTGAAATTATTACTGTTCCGGGCTATATAAATACTGACTTTGCCGACGTGTACAGCATTATGAAAGACGGTCATGTAGCCATTATGAATACAGGTTATGCTTCGGGTGAAAACCGTATTACCAAAGCTATTGAGGATGCGCTGAATTCACCGTTGTTGAATACCAGCGATGTAAGTGGAGCAAGTAAAATTCTATTGAGTTTGTATTGCTCAAACAGCGACCAGATTCGAATGGAAGAAGTAGAACAAATCCATGAATTTATGTCGAAAGTGGGTCCTAATGTACAAGTAATATGGGGAGCAAGTTTTGACGAAGAACTTAAAGAAAAAGTTAAGATTACTCTGATAGCTACCGGTTTTGAAGTTAGTGATATCCCTGGAATGCCGTCAACCATTGCAAGAGCACATTCACGGAAACCTCCTGTAGTAGAAATTGATCCTTCAGATTTCTTTAAATTTTCAAGTACTGAAAAAAAGGAAACTGACTCAGATATTTTAGAAACAGAACCGGAAATAGTAAAGCCCGATATTGAAAAAACATTCAATGAGTATTATGTTCATTCTTTACACCCGGAAGCTGAAAAAGAACCTGAGCTTGAACTTCAGCTTGAACCTGTTATTGAATCCAAACCGGAAGTTCAGCCAGAACCGGAGTTGGAATATCCGGTAATAAACTTAGATGATTTGGAGGATGAATCTACTTTTAAAAAAGTAGTGAACATTCCGGCATGGAAAAGAAGATTAATGAAGTAGTTTTCAGAAGTTAACGAGTAGACGAGTAGACAAGTTAACGAGTAAACTATTACACATGTACACCATTGCCAACTAATAAGCATAATTTACAAGTCAACCAATTAACCAATATCCCAAAATGAACGAACTATTTGATAAAGTAAGTGGCGATATTAAAACTGCCATGTTAGCACGCGATAAAGTGGCATTAGAAGCATTACGCGGCATGAAAAAAGAATTTTTGGAAGCGAAAACAGCCAAAGGTAGTGATGGTAATCTTGCTGATGATGTAGCTGTGAAGATTCTTCAAAAAATGGTAAAACAACGCAAGGAATCGGCACAGATTTATACCGAACAGAATCGTCCTGAATTAGCTGATAATGAACTGGCTGAAGCTGCTGTGATTGAAAAATACCTGCCCACTCAAATGACCGATACTGAATTGGAGGCTGCTGTGGCAGCAATCATTGCTCAAGTTGGTGCTTCAGGCCCACAGGACATGGGTAAAGTAATGGGCGTTGCCAGCAAGCAACTTGCAGGGAAAACCGAAGGAAGGTTGATTTCTGAAAAAGTAAAAGCATTGTTGGCATTATAATACCAACAGTACATATAAAAAGACCCAAAGTCATTTTTATGTCTACTGTTGTTGCTGCCGATTGAAAATTCCGGATGCGGAAGGCTTACAAATAAATAAGACTATAAGACGAAGTCGAAATTGAGCTATATTGTTTGCGCAATCGGTATTAGGTATTTCACCCTTTATGGTTAGGTATTTTAAAATACAATTTTCACATCTTCTTTATAATGCTGTAATGTTCCATTAAGGCTCGCTGTCCAACCGTCGATAAAAACTTTCCCGTTTTTAATGGCGTTTGAGAAATCCTCGCTGTTTATTTTCTCCGAATTGGTTATGTAATAGTTTGTACCTATTTTGTAAATGCAATCTTCTACAACCGTTTCGGGAACTTGTGTGGGTTCGTCTAAACCAACCGTAAAAATCATATTGTAAATGCGACTTAGCGCATCAACTTCATTTTCAGAAATTGAAATTTGTTTGGTTGTTTCATCCACTTTTAGCTCTGGTGATTCTACACTATCAAATACTTTAAAGCCAATGTCAAGCCCCCTGACCCCCGAAGGGGGAACTGCCTCGCTAAACAAAGTTTGAGAAGTCCCTCCTGTGGAGGGATTTAGGGAGGCTTTTATTTGTTCTCCAGCCCGTTTTAAGCGTTCTACAGTTATACTTGAAATTAAAGGCAATAAATTGTTTGCTAAGCAAAAGTCATAAGCATCTTTTTTCTTTACTTTGTCAATAGGTTCGTCTATTTGGCACATAATAAATTTTCGGTTTCCTCCGTCTTCTGCATTCAGTTGCATTACAGCGTGCCCTGTGGTTGCGCTGCCTGCGAAGAAGTCGAGGATAGTCATATTATCATCACCGATCAATTCAATAATTCTTTTAATGAGTAATAATGGCTTTTTACCATTGGAAAACTTGACATCACCTTCTTTTGTTAGATTATTAAGTGGAAATCCATCCCAATAAGTGCCCAGTTTTTCCAGTTTAATTAATTTGTTTTCTTTTTTCACTACAATGTCACTTAGCCAAGCAATTTGGTCACGATTATTGCCTTTGTAATAAACAGTGGTTGATTTGTTTTTATTTTTTCCTGAACGAGGAACATAGTCAATTGAAACATACTCCCCTAAATCTTCTGCTGATTCCAACACTCTTGTTCGTATTGAACTTTGAGAATTGGTATCTCTGAATATTTTATAAAAATACTTTCTGTAAACATCTTCAATAGAAATGTTTTCTGACTTTGCTACTTCTTTAATGGGTTTTACAATCACATTAGTATGCTTATACAATTTCATAGTTTCGCCAGAACCATCTGTAATATCTTTAACACAAACTCTATTTTCTAATCCTGAAATGATTCTTGTATACTTCCAACTGACATCGTTTTCTTCCATTGTTTGTATCGCCTCAAATAAATCTTCTTCATCATACACATCGTGAAATTTCTTGAATCCATTAATTGAATCATTATTTTTAGTATAAATTAAAACATACTCAATGTTCTTTTTTAATTTTTTATCTTCTCCGCCACCACTTGCACCAGCGGTTTGTTTCATTTTTACTGAAACATTATTTAAAAAATTCTCCTCTCCAAAAACTTCGTCACAAAGCAGTTTTAGGTTAGCTTGTTCATTGTCGTCTATGCTAATAAAAATAACTCCGTCGTTGCTTAATAAATCTCTTGCTAACAAAAGTCGGGGATACATAAACGATAACCAACCGTTATGGCTTTTTTTGCTATTAAAGCTAAAGTCCAGTCGTTCAAAATCACTATTGCTTAGGTTTGCCAAGCCTAACACTTCGGCTTCTTCTTTGTCGAACTTGTCAGGATATACAAATTCGTCTTTGTCGGTGTTATATGGCGGGTCAATGTAGATACATTTAATTTTTCCGCTGTAATGGTTCTTTAAAATTTTCAAGCTATCCAAGTTGTCTCCTTTGAGCACCAGATTTTGCGTAGTATCAATATCCTTGCTCAACGTGGTATTCAGTTGGAGTTCTTTCTCTGTTTTTTGTGCATATTTTGCCCTTGCAAAGTTTCTGCCCACAAAGTTGAGTCCGTAACCGTTTACTTTTTCGTCAACTGGTAAACCCAGAATGGCTTTCAACTCGTCTAATTTCAGTTCATTATCACTGATTACAGACGGATAGTTTTCTTTTAGAAAATTTATCAATTTGTTTTCGTTGTTTTCTGGGTCAATCACAGCATATCCTGCGTTTATAAAATCAAATGTATTTGCCATTGTGTTTTTATGCGTTAGTTATCAAACTTGCCAATTGCGTGGTGCTGATACGTTCTTTAAATGAAATTTTAATGTTATCGTTTTTATAATATTCGTTGAGTGCCTCAAAGTATTTTTTCGCAAAATCAATCTTCGCTTTTTCGTCTGTAGGTATTGCGGTTGAAGTTTTGTAGCCTTTGCTCTCTACAACCAGGAAAATTTTATTGCCTTCGGTACTTTTTATGGCGTAGCAAAAATCGGGATTGTATTCGCCCAAAGGTGTTTTGATTTTGAGGCGGGGCAATTTGCCAAAAATTTCAATACTGTCCATTATTGGATCTTGTTCCACAATTTCAATTTCAAAGTCGCTGTCGTATTCAATTACTTCATCAAATACCCATCGACTTTTCAAATTAAAATCGTCGGTTATATCTTTTTGAAATTTACCCACACTTCCGGTATCTAAATAGGTTTTTCCGTTTTCGGTTTTGAACACGTTGGGTAAAATTATTCCGTTAATTCCATCGTATTTCACGTTGGCTTTAATCATTGCCACTAAATGTTTACGGATTATTTCGGTTATTTCCCGTTGCGCCTGAGCAGGATTGTTGCACAGCATTTTGGTTTTAAATTCAGTACTTAATGCGTTGAAAACCTTTACCACAAAAGCAATTGGTGTTTTGGTATTATTGGATAAATTGCGAACTAATTCCAAATAATCCACTTTGCTTTTATACGAAACCGTGTCCGTTAAGTTTTCGGTAATTGCTCCCTGTTCGCCTATTCTATTCACGTTGAGTTCTGCACGAATCGTTTGCAATAAAATTTCGTCAATATTCAAACTTTCAATATCCCCTTGTATGTTTTGAATCAGTTGCTTCTCTTTTTCTTCGGTTAAGCTGTCGAGTATATAAAAAGCATTTTTGTTTATCGTGTTCCATAAATCCTGAAACGCCGATAAGTGAGATGCTTTAATGAAAACTTTCTTTTTCTCATTTTTCTTTTCAGCTTTTTGAACGTATTGGTTGGCATCAGTAGCAAACAAATTCTCTAAGGCTTTTTGTTGTTCTTCGGGCAGGTTTTGTTCTTTGAGAAGTTTAGTAAAGTCGGGCGATTTCTCGTATATTTTTTGTCCGTCAACAATTGCTTTACGAACAATCATTTTGTTTTCCTTCAACACATCGTCAATCAACGAAACAACCGTATCATCGTCAAAGCCCGATTTTTCTTTCAGGATTTTGGTGATTTCTTGTTCGGTAAACGTTTCGGCAACAAAATACGAGTTGCTTAAAATTTCATTTTGAATAGCCTCAACAAAACCGTGTTCTTTACTTGAAACCACTACATCGAGGTTGTTAATTTTCCAAAATGCTTCCTGATCTCCTTTTAAAGCGTTCAACGTGTTGCGTTGTAAATCTTGGTTTACGCAAATACGTAAACCACGCCCTATCTGTTGCAATTTTGAAATTTCGCTTCCCTGATTGGAAAGTTTGCATATAGTAAATACATTCGGATTGTCCCAACCTTCTTGTAAAGCCCAAATTGAAAATATAAAACGTGAAGGACTTTCGAACGAAAGCAATTTCTTTTTGTCTTTCAATATTTCATCAACACCTGCTTTTACTTTTTCATCGGCATTGCCTTTATCGCCGGAGAAATAACCTTTGTGAACTTGCAATTCGTTATCGTTATCATAGTCGTTTTGCAGGTATTGTAAATATGGAGACGTTGCATGCAACGTCTCTACAATTTCGTTGTATTGTTTTTGATATTCTTCTTCAAATATATTTTTGACTTTCGGATTAGTGCCACGGAACAAACTTGTGTCACTTTCGATAAAAAACAAGCTAAGGCTTTGTGAAATAATAAATTGTACAATTAAAAAATAATAGCTATCTTTGT
>JBAXMR010000073.1:0-24733 GCA_037134195.1 Paludibacter sp.
ATATATACAAATTTTTAAAACAATTTTTGACTATAAAAACAAACTCTAATTAGTTACCGTTGATAATACCGTTGGAGTTCCTGAAATAACACCACTTGTAGCGTTCAATGTTACACCAGCAGGTAGAGCCGGACTAATACCATAACTAACTACCGTTCCGGTAACAGTTGGCGAAGCTGAAATATTAGTTGTATTTATTGTTGCAACAACCGGACTGCTGGCGTATGATAATGCGCTTGGAGCGGGTGTAGATGCTGCGTAAGTTATAACCAATTCGGCTATTTGTGCATTGGCATCATTTTTCAACTGGTCATCAGCCACAAAATTAAAATAATTATCGCCTATATCACTCCCACTCAATATCAAGGTAATATCAGTTGCGGAAGATGAATTTGTTTTGGAACTAACATAACTGGTCACATCAAACTCTTTCCAAGCATTGGCATTAGCAGCAGTAATAGATACATTTGAAGCCAGCGTTACCGGATTCGTTGTAAATGGAAACGAACTTGTAAGACCATCATTTGTTTGAATCCAATTATTATCATCGGTACTAACAAGTGTTGCAAAAGGGCTACCTACTACGTCAACAATTTTCACCCGCAGTTTTACACTGGTTATTATTAGAGATGACGCCGGCAATGAAAATTTCATGGCTGTTTTGTGTCCCGGATTCCACGGGTCAAAATCAGTGGCATCACTACCAATATAGTTTACACTGATATTACCAAGAGTATGGTTGTTTAAAAGAAAAGTGGACATATTTATGTCTTCCCATGATGCAGGTCTGTTCCCATTACTTGATATTATACCTCGACCAACAGCTGTTGATGCATCGTTCGTTTCTTTGACGGTTGTAGTGGTTTGTGCCTGTAGAGCATTGCTTAAACTAAGAAGCATGACTGTAAATGCAAAAATGTAAAATCGTTTCATATTCTTATATAGTTGTTAATTTATATTTTTGCTTTTATTCTTTCACTAATTTCCCAACCACTTGCTTGTCTTCGCTTTGTACTTTCAGCACATAAATTCCTTTTGCCAAACTGCGGATATCTATTTGATTGCTGCCGGCTTGCACATTCAACAGCATTCGCCCTTTCAGGTCAGAAATGACAATACGTGCATTCGTTGCTCCGCTTATCGTGATAAAGTCGTTGGCAGGATTGGGATAAATGACAAAATCTGCTGTTTCGGTATTCTTTAATGCAGTTTGTACACTGTTATATGCACTTACATTCTGAAGGGACAATCCGGCAAAGTTCAGCGAAGGCACTGCTTTTACTCTGACTGACAAATCTCCGGCTGCAAGAATCTGACTACCAATGGCAATGGGGTTTGTCGTTACAGTTTGGAAAGTTGTTCCGTTATCTTCCGAAAACTCATAGGCTGATAAATCCGGATACAAAGGATTCAGCGTAAAACCAAAAGTGTTGTCTGTTGTGTTTTCTACCGGATTGGTTGGTGCTGCAGGTGCTCCGGGAATAACAACAGTTACATAACTTGACCCAAAATCTGTGGCTGTCGGTTGATTCCGAATCATTAAGTTCACTCCGGTTGACAAATAAGGAGTTAAATCAATATACGCGGCAGTTTGTGCTGCTTTCTGATTTATACCCGATACCGGACTTGGCGTACTTACAGAATGCCAGTTTACACCTCCATCAGCGCTATATTGCATACCGGGCATAACAGCAATCCGGTTGCTGGTATAATCAATATTGCTGGCTGAAACTGCCGGTGTATTTTGTGGACGAGCAGGTAATATTATCGTACTTGAAGGCGATGCATAATTTGTTGCATTAGCTTTGTACCTGATTTGAACTGACACCGGAATGTTGGATAGAAATGGAGCAACTGATATCTTATTATCAGGAACATTCAACCATGTTGTGCCGGCATCTATGCTGTACTCCATCGTATTTACTAAATTCACAACTGACTCTGTCAGGAAATTAATGTCATTCACCGTAACGGTTGGGGCAGCCTGATTTTTAAGTACAACAACATTGCTATTAACCCAATTGGAAGTAGCTCCGTTTAAGGCGAAATTATACAACACCCCATTGTTTCCATTTGCCGATTTATCTTGTAAAGTAGTGACTCCGCCATTATTTGCAGCAGCCGTGCCACTATTGAAGTCATAATATGCCACCAATCCACTTTCAGTTCCGGTGATACGAACGGATTTATCAGCTGCAATTTCAGCATCAGTCAATGCTCTATTCCATATTCTGATTTCATCCATATCGCCATTAAAGAAAGCAGAATTAGCATAAGTTCCAATCATCACCGAATTGTCGCCGACTATTGCCGGAACTGAATTATTTGCCATCACCAATGTTCCGTTTTTATACAATTTCATGGTAGTAGTGGCTGCATCATAACTTATAGCCACATGCGTCCACACGTTTACAGGGATTGTTGCATTATCCACTACAGAAAACCAATTTCCATTATGTCCTGAGCATAATTGTCCGTTTACCACCCAAAAAGCGTGATTCGTACTACCTGAAACAATATTCAGATAACCTGTAGCAACCGAAGGCTTAATCCATGCTTCTTTCGTGTACGAAGCTGTGAGTATATTTCCACAGTTTACATAATCGTTTGCTCCGTCAAAATTAAGTGCGTTATTATTTACAATAGCACTTACTGTCAATGTTTGACCTACCTGCGCAGCGGGGTTATAACTTAAATTGCCACTCTGGTCGGCATAAATAGTACAAGTACCTGCACCGACAATGTGAATTTTTCCATTTACAATGGTTGCCACTGATAGATCGCTACTTGTATAAGTTACAGCTAAGCTACTGCTTGCAGTTGCACCCGGAGCAAAATCAAAATCCCCGATTTGCTTGGGCAATAAACTATTAAAACTAATGGTTTGCTCGGCTTTAGAGTCTGTTCGACTACTGGCAATCCAATTTGAACTTGTTCCGATTAAGGCAAAATTATATAGGATACCGTTGTTTGAATTCGTCGATTTATCCAGCAAAATATTGATACCGGCATTATTAGCGCTGGCTGTACCACTATTGAAACCATAATAAGCCACCAACCCACTTTCAGCTCCTGTGAGTTTTGTCGTTTTATCTGTTGCTATTTCAGAATCAGTCAACGCCCTGTTCCAGATTTTCACTTCATCTATGTCGCCATTAAAATCACCAACATTATTGCCAAACGTTCCAATAATCATTGAATTATCCCCTGATATTGCTGGAACAGCATTGTTAGTATTTACCAATACTCCGTTTTTGTATAGCTTCATAGTGGTATTAGCAACATCGTAGGTTACTGCAACGTGTGTCCATGTATTTAAAGGGACTGTTGCTGGATCTACCACATAATACCATCCTCCGTTGTGTCCAGAACAAAGTTGACCGTTTACCAACCAGAAAGCATGATTCACACTACCTGAAATTATATTTTTAAAACCAGTAGTTGATATTGGTTTTATCCAGGCTTCTTTCGTGTAAGAAGTTGGAAGTATATTTCCACAAATCACGTAATCATCTACTCCGTCGAAATTGAGTGCATTGTTTACATCAACAATTGTAAGAGTTTGGCCTACCTGTGCTGGTTGAAAGTAAGGAGAAAGACCAGCCTGATTGGCGTAAATAACACAACTCCCAACATCTACTATGTGGATCTTTCCATTTACAATCGTAGCCACAGAAGGATTACTGCTTGAGAATGAGATAGGTAACCCGCTACTTGCTGAAGCTACAGGAGCAAAATCGTAATCACCCACACCTTTGGTTGATATGGCATTGAAAGTTATAGTTTGAGCTGCATTTGACTGCGTACTATCAATCACTACGGTAATATCACCTGGCGTAAAGTGAATATTGTATTTAGTGTCATAAAAAGTGTTATTAACAGACTTTATTGCGCCGGGATAAAAACCTACCGGATTATTTTGATTGACACTTGAAGACAAATAAATTCCAACATCAGTAGATGTATCTCCATTTACCCAACCGGTATAATCACAAGTCAACGCCCAGGGCAATCCATTTCCTTTGTAAGTTAGTCTATAATTCGTTGCTTTTACATACAATTCGGCCTTATCGATGGTTAATGTATAAACTAATGATGGAGCAGGCATATAAAAATCATCACCATTCTGACTTACTCTTAATTGAGCGCTCCCCGGTCTATTTAGATGCACTCTACTGCCTGTAAAACTAGCGATAGAAGAGTAATCATCCAAACTATATTGGACGGCTAAACCTGAAGTTGACGTTGCTGAAAGATCAAAATCGGGATCCCCGTATTTTTTAACTGGTAATGGGTTCATTGGATTTATCGTTTGAGATTGCATGGCAATGGTCGTTACTTTTGTTACAGAACTATAAGAGCTTGCACTTCCAGCAACAAGTGCCCGAACCCGATAAAAGTACGAGGTTAACGGTTGCAGATTATGAAACCGGTAAGAAGTAACATTCCCAACATTAAAATTTTTATAGGAGCTATAGTTTGATATACTTACAATGTTTGTAAATGTAGAATCTGTTGCTAAATCAATTGTATATCTGTCTGGAACTAAGCCATTAGAAGGTAAACTCCAATTGGCTGTAAAACCAACACCACCAACTAGTGTTGCAGTTGTAGTTGTAATATTGCAACCTGCAAAACTTTTTACCCAGTTAGAAATGGAATCAGTCAAGATAAAGCCACTTAGTGATCCGTTATTATGTGTAGCACTATTATCGATTAAAGTTGTAACCGCTGCATTATTTTTTCCGGCTGTCCCTGAGTTAAAATTATAATATTCATAAAGGCCAGATTCGTTACCAACTAATTCTTTATCTTTATTATCCACAATTTGTTGTTGAGTTCTGTCATAATTCCACACACGTAATTCATCTATCGAACCTACAAAATTATCCCAATACTGTACTCCATCACCACCACCAAATCCAGCTTGGGTCATATAATTAAATCCAATCTTTAGCGGATTTGGGTCACTGAAATATTTATCGTATGATGCTGGCACAGTTCCCTGTAATTGTCCATTTACATAAAAAGAAATACTGGTCGCTGAAAATGTGGCTGCTAAATGATACCAGTTACCAATTACAAAGGTTCCTACTTGACTTATACTAACGACCGAAGGACTATTTGACACTCTTAGCTGAAATTTATTTTCACTATCTATATTATCAATATTAGCATATAACGCCATAATTGAAAATGAACGTTCAGGGGTAACAAAACCAAAACCATTTGAAATAAAAGAGTAATATTTCCCAACTATTGTGGCATAATGATTATTATTTGTACAAACGCCTGGTTGTACCCAACATTCAATCGTTGAGTGTTTATAATCAAATCCAACATCGTTAATCACGACCTGATTGTACGCAAAATTCCTGTCTACTAAATTCAACGCATTACCAAATGTTGATTGTGCTTTAACACCACTAATCGACATTACCAAAATTACTAATCCAACGACTAAATTTCTTGCTTTCATAAATATGTGTTGTTTCATTTTATTCTTTCACCAATTTCCCAACTACATGCTTGTCTTCGCTTTGTACTTTCAGCACATAAATTCCTTTTGCCAAACTGCGGATATCTATTTGATTGCTGCCGGCTTGCACATTCAACAGCATTCGCCCTTTCAGGTCGTAAATGGCTACACGCGCATTCGTTGCTCCTCTTATCGTGATAAAGTCGTTGGCAGGATTGGGGTAAATGACCAAGTTTGAAGTTTCGGTATTCTTTAATGCTGTTGCCACACTATTATAAGCACTTACATTCTGAAGCGGCAATCCGGCAAAGCTCACCGATGGCACTGCCTTTACTCTGACTGACAAATCTCCGGCTGCAAGCACTTGACTGCCAATTGTGATTGGGTTTGTCGTTACAGGTTGAAATGTTGTTCCATAATCAACCGAAAACTCGTAGGCTGATAAATCTGGATACAATGGATTCAAGCTAAAACCAAATGTATTGGCAGTTGTGTTTTCTATCGGATTGGTTGGTGCAGCCGGTGCTCCTGGAATTACAACCGATACATAACTCGAACCGAAATCATTTCCTGTCGGTTGATTACGAATCATTAAGTTCACTCCGGTTGACAGATAAGGAGTTAAATCAATATACGCGGCAGTTTGTGCTGCTCTCTGATTTATACCCGATACCGGACTTGGCGCACTTACAGAATGCCAGTTTATACCTCCGTCAAAACTATATTGCATGGTCGGTGAAACAGGTATCCTATTGGTTGTATAATCGATGTCTGTAACTGAAATCACCGGTAAATTCTGCGGACGAGCCGGTAATATCAGCGTAGTTGAAGGCGATGCATAACTTGTTGCATTGGCTTTGTACCTGATTTGCACCGACATCGGAGTATTGGTTAGAAATGGAGCAACTGATATCTTATTATCAGGAACATTCATCCAAGTTGTACCACCATCGATGCTGAATTCCATCGTGTTTGCCAGATTCCCAACCGACTCAGTTGGGAAATTAATATCATTCGCCGTAACGGTTGGGGCAGCCTGATTTTTAAGGACAACAACACTACTTTTTATCCAATTTGAACTTGCTCCGCTTAATGCAAAGTTATACAACACCCCATTGTTTGCATTTGCCGATTTATCTTGCAATGTAGTTATTCCGGCGTTATTATCACCTGCTGAACCACCGTTGAAGTCATAATAAGCCACTAATCCGCTTTCAGTTCCTGCAAGGCGAACTGATTTATCTGCAGCAATTTCTGCATCAGTCAACGCTCTGTTCCAGATTTTGACTTCATCCATGTCGCCATTGAAATCACCAATGTTATTGCCGTAGGTTCCAATAATCACTGAATTATCTGCTGTAATTGGCGGAACTGCATTGTTTGCAATTACCAATACTCCGTTTTTGTACAATTTCATGGTGGTAGTGGCAGCATCATACGTTATTGCCACATGTGTCCATGTATTTAAAGGAACTGTTGCGCCATCCACCACATAAAACCAGTTTCCGTTATGCCCGGAACAAAGTTGACCGTTTACCACCCAGAAAGCATGATTCGCACTACCTGAAATTACATTAAGATAGCCCGTGGCAGTTGCCGGTTTTATCCAGGCTTCTTTGGTGTACGAAGCGGTAAGTATATTTCCGCAAATCACATAATCATTTACTCCGTCAAAATTAAGTGCGTTATTGTTTACAACAGTACTTACTGTTAAGACCTGACTGGCTTGTGGTGCTGGTTTATAACTTGCATTTCCACTCTGGTCAGCATAAATAGTACAAGTACCTTCACCTACAATGTGAATTTTTCCGTTTACTATAGTGGCAACCTTTTCGTCGCTACTTGAATAAGTCAACACTAATCCACTTGTTGAAGTTGCACCCGGCACAAAGTCCAAGTCCCCGATTTGCTTAGGCAATAAGCTATTAAAACTAATGGTTTGCTCAAATTTAGAGAATGTCAAACTGCTGGCAACCCAATTAGAAGTCGAGCCGCTTAATGCAAAATTATACAAGGTACCATTGTTGCCATTCACCGATTTGTCTTTCAAGGTAGTGATTCCGGTATTAATGTCACCGGCTGTACCACTGTTGAAATCATAGTAAGCCACCAATCCGTTTTCATTACCGTTAAGTCGGGTAAATTGATCGTTTGCAATCTCCGATGCATTCAACGCTCTGTTCCATAACTTCACATCATCTATGTCACCCCAAAACGGGGCTACAGCTACGCCGTAAGACCCGATACGCACTGCTGCATCGTTTATTGGCAAAACATTGTTGTTGGTTGCTACCAATATTCCATTTGTATACAAACACATGGTATAAGTAGCTGCATCGTAGGTTACGGCTACATGTGTCCATGTACCAACAGGAATATGATTATTATCAACCACATTGTACCAATTCTGATTGTGTCCCGAACAAAGTTGCCCGTTCACCACCCAGAAAGCATGTTTCGATCTTCCGGAAACTACATTATAAGAACCTGTGGCGGATACTAATTTTATCCAGGCTTCTTTGGTATAGGATTGTGTGAGTGGATACCCGCAATCTATCCAATTGTTTACTCCATTAAAGTTGAGCGCGTTATTTATATCGGCAACAACCAAGGTTTGACCGACTTGTACAGCAGCTTTCACATAAGGCAAAACACCAGCCTGGTCGGCATAAATGGTGCATGTTCCCAACCCGACAATATGTACTTTTCCGTTCACAATACTGGCCACAGCTGTATTACTACTCGACAATGTTATAGGCAAACCGAGATTGCTGGAAACATCCGCTGCAAAATCTGCATCAGTCATGTTTTTCTGCTTGATGGAATTAAACGTGATTAGTTGCTCTACATTGGTTTTTGAACTGTCAACCGATACAGTTATATCACCCGGAATAAATGTTATGTTGTATTTACTATCCGTAAAACCAGAGTTCGTTGCTGTAATGGCAGCCGGATAAAATCCAACCAACGAATTTTGAGTAACTGTTGTTGTCAGATTAACGGCATTGTCTGGTCCTAAATCTCCATTCACTAATCCTGTGTAACTGCAAACAAGTGGCTTATTTACTGTATTGTACAACTTGCTAAAATTATTTGCTTTAACAGTCAAATCACCTTTGTTTATGGTGTAGGTTGCACTGACGGAAGTTGAATCATACAACTCTGTTCCGGCTTGAAAGGCTTTAATGGTTACTGTGCCCAGACCATTTATATGAGCAGTATTCCCGGTTATCGTGATGATCGAAGAATTGGAAGGAGTCATTGAATAGATTAATGGCAAACCGGACGTGGTTGTTGCTAACGTAAAATCTGCATCGTTGTATTTTCGTACCAATGGAGTGTTGAAGGTGATAGTTTGAGGGAGAACATAACTCGTAGTCACTTTGGTAGTGGAACTATAGCCACTTCTTACTCCCGAAACTTCGGCACTTACGCGGTAATAATAGTTGGTGTAGGGATGTAAATTAGATAGTTGAACCGATGTAACATTACCTGCATCAAAATCGTGGTAAAATGTATTGGTTGAAGAAGTTACAAAATTTGAAAAAAGAGAATCGGTAGCAAGATCAATAAAATACCGGGTAGGAACAAATTCACTTTGGTTTGCCGGAGCAGTCCAGTGCGCCGTGAAAGTTCCTTTTGTAATGTCAGTAGCAGCAGTTGTATAAAGTGTACATCCTACAAGGCTTTTTATCCAGTTTGATGAATTGCCCGTCAGTGCAAAATTCTGCATTGTACCACTGGATAATGTACCGTGGTTTGCATTGGCTGTTTTATCTATTAATGAAGTAAAACCGGCATTGTTCTGTCCAGCATTTCCAATGTTGAAGTCATAATATGCCGCCAGTCCGGATTCATTACCGCTAAGTTCAGTGTCTTTCGTACTGTTAATTTGTTGTGCAGTTCGCACATAATTCCATATCCGCAGTTCGTCCATGGTGCCCTCAAAGTAGTTTTGTATAGCGCCCAATGCATGCGGTTCGTAGTAATAACCGAGTTCAATCGGTGCATTGTTATCATAAATTGGATATTGAGTTCCCCATTCGTTTGTAGTAATCGGATTGGCTGTTTCCTGTAGCACACCATTCACATACAGGCTTAAGGTTGTTTTTGAAAAAGTGGCGGCGACATGATACCATTTTCCCATCTCGAAATTTCCTTGTTGTGTGGCTTTAATTTTAGTATTATCAGGTTCTGATCCGCCAGGTACATAAGATGAATTATTATAATTGGATACTTGTGCGAAAAATTTATTATTAAAAAAATAAATGCCGAAATGACAAAACATTGTACAAGCAACACCAGCACCATACGGTACACAATTCGTGTGGGTTTTTGAAATCAAACAAAAAGGGTAGTCTTTTTTAAAGGCAGAAACCGTTTCATCAGGCTTAACCCAAAGTTCAATAGTCAATTCAGAAAACTGTTGACTGGCTGTTTTTGGTATGGTAACCCTGTTTATATTCACAAGCCCCATAAACTGATTGCCAGCATATTGTGGCGTTTGATGAAAATTCAGTGCATTGCGAAATTGTGCCTGAACGCTTGTTCCGAAAAGGATAAGTAATCCAACGAGTAAATTTTTTGTTTTCATATTGTTTTGATTAATTTATTTTCTGTTTGATTGTGGCGTTATCTCTTTGTGCTGTTTTTTTTGAAATACAGCCGGACTCACACCCATAAATTTCTTAAAGCAGAAATAATAGGTGCTTCGTGAACTGAATCCCACTCTATCTCCCACATATTCTACCGTATGTTTTTCGAAGTCATTCTGTTGTAATAGTACACAGGCTTCTTTTACCCGATAAGAATTTATGTAGTCGTTGAAATTTGTATGTAGTCGATTATTGATGACCTGCGACAGGTAATTTATGTTGGTGTGTAGCATACCCGATACAATTGCCAATGAAAGATTTTTCTGTACAAAAATCTTGTCGGCAGTCATTAAAATAGCTAGCCTTTCTTCCAACAAGGAAAAAAGAATAGCGGTATCTCGGGGGTTCTGATTTGAAATTGGAATCATATCAAAATTATATCTTGTGCAAAATAACCACCGATTATTGGATATAACAAGACAAAAGTTGTCCGGAATCTTGAAATTCAATATTCTGGACAACTTTAATGACGTGAGAAAACACAAAACGTAAAAAATCCCTAAATTCAATATCCATTGAACGTAGGGATTGTAAAGAAAATTATGAAATCTGTTAAGTAAAGGACAAAATATAATAGGTATTATACAAGTTATATGTGTTTGATATATTGAATTTTAAGTTTTATCACAAAGAAATGGAACGCTGATTTACGCTGATTTAGCGGATTTACGCTGATCGAAGATGCCGATTTGACGGTATAAAATGTAAAAACAGATTAATAAACGGATTTAATCCCCGATAAATCGGGGCTGATTTTAATATCTAGGTCTTGATCATCTCGCCAAAGGCGAGATAAAATCCGTTTTTAATCTGCTAAACCAGCGTAAATCAGCGTTCTATTCTCAATATACATCTAACTTAGATAATCTCTAATGTCTTATAATTAAAAAAGAATAGAACGCGGATTTTACGGATGAAGCGGATGAAAAAATGATATCATTTAAACGGATTGAAAACTGATTAAAGTCATGTAAACATGACTGATAATAACTAACTTATTTAAAATTATTCCGATTTATCGGAACCAACGGTCATCGACCAACGGGAGATAATTAAAATCCGTTTTTTAATCCGCTATATCAGCGTTCATCGGCGTTCCATTCTTTTCTTTGTTTAATACAATAATGTGACATTATTTATTTCCTATTACTCAGCTGTCTTTAAGGCAATTTGTTTTCACCCATATCCCACCAAAGTCTTGCTCCGGCATCATCTTTTCCGCCTTTCAAATAGCTTGCTGCAGTGCTTACTGCATCGGCATTATCGCGATACTCATCACTGCTAAAAGGTAATCGGCGGATAAGAATTTGTGAATCGATATGTTGTCCCACTAACGATGAATAATTTGCCACCATCGGAAAAAGCCTTGGAAAACCAGTCCTGCGAAATTCTGCCCAGGCTTCTTCTCCTTCGGGGAACATCGAAATCCATTTTTGTGTAATGATGCGTTCCAGTTTGATTTCCTTGGATGCTGTTTCGTCCCAATTTATAGTGATTGAGGAAACAGCATTAATATTGTAAGCCGATTCTTGTGGGTCAGTGTAATTTGCAGGTGTATTAGTTTGGTTGGCAATATAAGCATCATACGAATTACTGACACCCCATTGTTCAAATGATTTCTGTACACCTTGTTCATACAAATCTTTCACTGTTCCTTTCATATTCCAGCCACGTAATGCACCTTCGGCACGCAGAAAATAGGCTTCGGCAGTAGTCATTAACAACCATTCCTGGCTATATCTGTTTGCCAGTTTAAAATCAGGCCCAAGGTTTGAATAACCCACCCTTTGACTGGAACTGATAATGTCAATGCCGTAACGAATACCTTTATATTGTCCTGTTACGCGGGTATCCGTTGCCGGTGAAAAGTATTTTGGCAAACGTGGATCGCCATAACCCACCAAAATAGATTCCATATTAGCACCCATACGAATATCGCCCCATGCATCTGCAATCACTATCAGCGGATGTCCAACTTTGGAATCGGTAATTTTTGCCCTGTCATCATTTACCATAAACACGCCATATTCATTATTCACCGCTTTTTCAGCTTGTACTTTGGCTGTCGCATTGTCAACATTAGAAATACGCATTGCCAACCTAAGTCGCAAGGTATTTGCCCATTTTATCCATTGCACATAATCGCCATTATACATTCGGTCAAATTGTATAAATGGTTTTACACCGGGATTTATTTTCACAAAATCAGTCAGCGAAACCACCGCCGTGTCAAGCTCCTGAAAAAATTGGTTGTAAATATCTTCTTGTTTGTCGTACAGCACTTTTGTTCCGCCCTGTCCGTATTTCGAATAGGGAATTGGTCCGTAAATATCTGTCAGGCGGTGCATACCGGCTACTTTCAGGATCAGTGCCACACCGTAAAAATCTTTCAAGTCTGATTTTGTGAGTTTTTGAACCTCTTTCCACGGTGCCATAATGTTTTCCATAGCAATTTTAAACGGCCACACATTCCAGCCATCCATCAGATAGTAATTCGTGTTGTTTTTACCGTTATTAAATGCTGAAGGAGGCGTTAAATAGCCGCTATACACATCGGCATTAAGATTTTGCTGCAACTGATATTCCCAGTTTCCATTAGAATTGTTGTAGTATATTGACTTTTGCATTTGAGGGAAAAATGCACCTACATGCTGAAAGTCATTTTTCAACAGGGCATTAGTCATTGCCAATGGATTGGTATTCATTTCCTCAAATCCCGAAGTACAAGAATTAAGGGCAAACAGGCAAAGTAAAATTGCTGCTAATGTGTATATTTTCATGTTGTATATTTTTAGTTTATTAGCCAGTACTGGGGTTAAATAAAACCAATAGATGTTTGATATATTGAATTGTATCTTTTAAAACAAAGAAATGGAACGCTGATTTAGCGGATAAAAAACGGATACGAAATTTACTTCGTAAATTGATTTTTAGCTGCTTTCATCGTTTGTAGATATTCATAAATACTTTTCGTTTATATTCTGCTTCCTTTCCAAAATTCATGAGCAAACCAAGCTCAATATTCGTTGCTTTCAGGTAATTAATCAACTGGCATTCGTGCTCTTCTGAGATTTCTTTTACTGCTTTTAATTCAATCACAACAATACCATTTACAATAATATCTGCAAAATACTCTCCAACTATTTCACTCTCATACAATACAGTAATCGGATGTTGACATTTCACTTCAAGTCCATTTTTACGAAGTTCAATTGCCATTGCATTTTCATAAACCTTCTCTAAAAAACCATAACCAAGTGTATTGTAAACTTTAAAGTAGGATTTAATAATTTTTTCAGAGACTCCTTCGTGAAGTAGTTGCATAAGGATAACTGTCAATGTGTTAATTATTTATAGTTTTGAATCATTCCGATTTATCGGAATGAAAATCCGTTTTTTTAATCCGCTAAATCAGCGGAAATCAGCGTTCTATTGTTTTTTAGGAACGAAGTTTTTTTAATTTACTTGATTCCCTCAATTCAGGTTTGGAGCACATTTATCAAAAGATCAGGTTTAATGTCAAACCATAACTACGAGTTGCCGGAATACCAAAATTATCGGTATTAAACATATAATTTCCGGTTGTTGAAACGGTTGTTTCAGGGTCGTAAGGTGCATTCAAATACAGAAATAATAAGTTACGACCAACAACAGAGACCCTCGCACTTTTAATAAAATGAATCGTTTTCAAAACCGATTGTGGCAACGAGTACGAAAGTGATAATTCACGTAAACGAATATTGGTAGCATCATATACACATTCCGAAGCTGGTGCAGCCGTGTAATAGGTTTTTGCATCTATCTTCCCGGCGTAAGAACCGTTTACATTACCATTGGCATCCACCGTGACCGCATCCACCTGTACACCCCCATTATCACGGGCAGAAGCTGTTTCCTGCGTTACTCCCGCAGCATTTAGTACCTGTTGAGTCATTGAAACCACGTTACCACCAAATGCACCATCTATCAAAAAACCAAGTGAGAAGGATTTGTATGTAACGCTATTGTTCCAACCCAAGCGAAAATCGCTGTTTACCGAACCAATTTTTATTTCTTTGTTGGAAACCACTGGCGAGTAAACACCATTACTGCTTGCTACAACAAGTTTTCCATCAATGCGTTGGAACTGTTTTGCCCACATTTCGCCATATTCACCACCTTCTTTTATATAGAGTGAATAACCGATAGAAGAAAGTTTGTAGCCATCTGTTTTATACTGCTCCGGTAATTCAACGGCTTTGCTTTTATTCGTGGCAAAATTGATAGTACTTGTCCAGTTTAGGTTTTTTGCTTGTATAGGAACTACGGTAGCAGTCAGTTCAACACCCTGATTTTGAATATTACCACCATTAATCTGGCGATACGAATAGCCTGTTCCACTGGCATTGCTAACTACAAAGTATTGGTCAATTGTATTTGATTTATAATAGGTCAAATCTATATTTAATCTACTATCGAAGAACCGTAAATCTGCACCTATTTCCGTTGATTTAGTGCGCTCCGGACGAATGTCTGGGTTAGGCTCTGTCGTATTTTTTATAACCGTTCCGGTTTCATTAATATAATTCGTTGGATTAAAAACATAAGGTGGAATATCGTTACCCACCTCTGTGTACGAAAGTCGTACTTTAGCAAAATTCATAAATTTAGGCAAATCTGAACTCTCTGCCAACAATTGACTAATCAACAGAGAACCGCCGACAGAAGGATAAAAATAGCTATTGTTTTTGGATGGGAGAGTTGAAGACCAGTCATTCCTCCCTGTGGCATCTACATAAAAAACATCCCTGTAGCCCAACGAAACAGTTCCAAATACCGATTGTAGTTGAGAGTGGTCATCAAATTGTTGCCTTATATCACCGCCGTCAATCATATTGGTTACTGTAAATAAATTGGCATAATACAACCCGCGGGTGTTGGAATCAAAGCGAGTTCCCAATAGTTTTTTATCGGTAATACTTGTTCCAACAGTTGAATTTATGGAAAAAAAATCAGTTCGTTTAGTCGCACTCAACAGCAAGTCGCCATAATACTGTGAATAGCTTTTGTTCGAAATCTCGTATCTGCCATTGGCTGAGGCATTGGTTACTTGAGTTCCTGCATAAGCCTTACGTTCAAAATCATCCCACGTTTTGTCTGCATTTCCACGAGCCTTAAGGTTAAGCCAGTCTGTTATTTTTACATTTATGTCCAAATTTGCTGTAGCTCGGGTTCGTTTCGCTGTTGCAGGTATTCGGTTTAGTATCCAATAAGGGTTGTTCAATGCATTTTCATTTACTATCCAGTTTTGAGTCATCATGTTTCGGGTTACATTAAAGGTCTCAAAATTAGTTTTGTACTGGTTGAAATCTCCACCTCTCGGAAAAGTAAATAAAGTATAGATTGGATTGAAATACTGCCCGGGTGCAGCAATAGGGTTGTCAATCTGTTGATTCAAAAATGTAGCTTTGCTGTTTATTGTTATCCTGTTATTAAACAATTGCGTTGAATTTTTGAACGTAAGTGTATGTTTATTAATATCATTCGTTGGCACAATGCCGTTGGACAATGTATAGGAATATGACACGTAATTTTGTGATTTGTCCGTTCCAGCACTGTAAGAGATAGAATTTATAAATGAGTTTCCTGTACGAAAAAAATCAGTAACGTGATTATCGGTAAAAGCTTTAGCTGTTCCCCAACTAGTAGAACCATCAGCACCGTAGGAGTTTTGAAATTTATACAAATTATTGGCATTATCCAATTGCATACTTGAAGTAAAAGACACAATCGGTTCGCCTGTTTTGCCTGATTTTGTTGTGATAAGAATCACACCATTAGCTGCCTGACTACCATACAATGCAGCTGCCGAAGCACCTTTCAGCACATTTACGCTTTCTACATCATCAGGGTTCAGGTTCGAAATACCATCACCGGCATCATAATTACCGCCAAAACCATTTCCACTTTCCACTTGTCCCGAAACGAAATTCACCAACGGCACACCATCCACTACAAACAAGGGTTGGTTATTGCCTTGTATAGAACTGTAGTTTCGCAATAATACTTTGGTGGACGATCCTACACCCGAAGAACTTGGGAAAATGGTCAGTCCCGCAATTTTGCCCGACAAAGCACTCAGTCCATTTATCATGGGCACAGTCAGCAACTCTTTTCCATTGAGTTGTTGGGTGGCGTAAGTAAGGCTTTTTTCCTGTCGTTTCAAACCCAAGGCAGTTACGACTACCTCATCCAGCCTTGTATTTAGTTTATTTGCAGATTCTTTCAACTCTATATTGATAATAGATTGTTCCTCAACCTTTACAGTTTGTGATTCGAAACCAATAAAAGAAAAGAGCAGGACACTCTGATTCGTTACATTTATTGAATATCTTCCCGCTGAATCGGTAATCGCTTTAGTGCGACTCCCTTTTTCAATTACGAAAACACCACTCAATTCATGCTTGCTCTGAGTTGTTGTTACAATACCAGTTACTGTTTTTAAAGGGGCAGAACTGTTTTTGGTGGCAGCCGATAGTTTGACAATAGTCATCAGCCAAAGCAATAAAACTAAAACAATAAAATTGCAGGAGCTTTTTCTATTAAAATGTAAAGATTCAGTTATCATAAACATAAAATTAGTTGCTAATTAAATTCTATTTTGTCAATTTGAAATCAGAAAGTATCCTAATATGAATTCCTTTCGTACAAAAGAACACAAAAATTATGTTATTTGCAAAAATAGTAGTGTCCGAAACCTTCAAATTGAAGATTTCGGACACTATTGTAGATATGATTAGGTCATTTAACGCAATACTTAACTCAATTTGCTTATGATTCGGCAATTTGAACATTCAACTCCGAAACGTTCTTTTGGAAGAATGCCGGCGTAATCCCTGTAAATTTTTTGAAAGTGGTATAAAATGTACTTCGAGAACTGAAACCAACCATATCAGCCACTTGGTCGACAGTGTATTTCATGATTGTATCATTTTTGAAAATCCGGCAAGCTTCTTTTACTCTATATTCGTTAATATAATCATTGAAATTGGTTTTCAAATGATTATTTATGAATTGTGACAGGTAATTCACATTCGTATCCAATTGTCGGGCTAGTTCCGAAAGCGAGAGCGTTTTCTGTGTATAAACTTTCTCATTTTCTATTAAATCTACAAATTGTTCTTCAAATTTATTCGGGAGCGATGATTTTGGTTTGGCTTGATGTTGAAGTTTGTTTTCATCTTCTTTTTCCAGACTTTTCAGAATAGAATTCATTTGACGTAAATGCTCTTCTTTCAACAATTTTTGCTCTCTGTAAATAATATAAACAAGACCTAACAAAATAACGATAAAAACCGCCAATATTTTAATGGATAAATTCTGAACACTCATTACTGCATCGTCTTTGTCTTGCTTTACCTGATAATAGCGCAACGAGTCATCTGTTTGCGCCGAAATAAGCATCATTTTGGCATTCTGATTTTTCTCCGATAACTCTTCTTCTTTTATACTGTCGGTATAAGCCATGGCTTTGTTCATATAGAAATTGGACAAAGCCAAATTACTAGGAGAATAAACTTGAGATAGTAATTTGGCAGATTCTACAGCAAATTTATGATTATGCAAATCTACCGACATTCGGTAACACGAATCGGCATAATGCAACACCTTAGAAGTTGAATGTTTTTGGTCATAAAGTGAAGCTATTGAAAACAATCCAGTAATGATAGTCAAATTTTCCCGGTTTTTGAAAGCTCGTTGAATGGTTGTTCTGTAATTCTCAATTGCCAAATCAGGTTTATTCGTCTTTTCGTAATAAACTGCCATTAAATAAACCATGTCTCCTTCGAGTGTTTTATGCAACTCACGAGCGTATGCTTCACCTGTTGGTTTCAACGCTTTTGCTGTAAACAATTGCTTTTTTATATCTTCAAAAGCCCTGTTTCTATAAAACAAAATACTGTCAGGCATATTTTTATCTAAAAATAATCGGGCTAAATACACTTCACTTTGAGCTGCAAGCAAGGGCATTATTTTTTTTCTGAGAGTCAGCGACTTATTAAAATAGATATATGCTGAATCATAATCGCCTGTCTTACTAAAAGCAATGCCTAAATTGTTCAAAGCAAGTGATATAGCATAATTGTTTTTATATTTACTAGCCAATGAAGCAGCTTTATGATAGTTCTTTATAGCTTCGCGGTTAATGTTGTTAACTAATTGCAGGTTGCCCATATCAATATAGAAATAGGAATTTTCTGTTTCCCGCCACCTTTTTAGTTTCATCAATTTCAGCATTTCAGCATGATATTTCATGGCATTCAATGCATCACCCTTTCTGTTTAGGTAAATTTCTGTCAGTTGATTGTAAATATTAAATGTTCCACTGGGAATTTTTTCACGATTATAAATCGCAATCAGTTTGTGGCAATAATAAATCGAAGAATCGGGATTTGAAGAGTAATAAAAATCTACTTTCCCGCGGTAACCGTCAATAATTTTCCGCACTTCAGGCGTTGAAGCCACCTGCACACCCCAATCTGTTTTGTCCGGATTGCGCCAAAATGCACTTTCACATTGCACAAAACTCAACGAAACCGCTATAAATAAAATATGTATGAGCAGGAATTTTATCTTTGTCATAGTTGGGGTGACAGTGTGGTAGTTTATTCTATTTGATTAACATCGATTCAAATGCATTGCAAAGATAAAAAAAGACTTGGAATATAAAATCTGAAAAATAAATTCTATTGCAATAGATACAAGTCTAATCAGTAGATTTTGAGCATATAAACAAAAAAAAGATGCCCCAAACCAGAGCACCCTTTTGATTATAATTGCAGTTGAAAACCTTAACTGTTTGTACTTCGTGTGTCTTTTACCACTACATCGTGGGCACCACCTTCGATAATACTGGTGGAAGAAACCAAGGTGATTTTGGCATTCTGTTTCAGGTCATCCAGATTGATAACTCCGCAGCTTCCCAACGTTGATTTTATTTTGCCAAGCGTTATATCTAGATTATCTTTCAGTTTTCCCGCATAAGGCACAAAGCTGTCCACACCTTCTTCAAACTTGAGGCTATCGCTGCCACCCATATCGTAGCGTTGCCAGTTGCGAGCACGGTTCGAACCTTCGCCCCAGTATTCTTTCATGTAGTTGCCGTTCACCATCAGCTTTCGGGTAGGACTTTCGTCGAAGCGGGCAAAATAACGTCCCATCATGATGAAATCAGCTCCCATTGCCAATGCCAAAACTATATGATAATCCTGGACAATACCGCCATCGGAACAAATAGGAACATATATTCCCGTTTTTTGGAAATACTCATCACGGGCTGCGGCTACTTCTATCAAAGCCGTTGCTTGGCCACGTCCGATACCTTTCTGCTCACGGGTGATACAGATAGAACCGCCACCTACACCAACTTTTACAAAATCAGCTCCAGCTTCGGCAAGGTATAGAAATCCATCTCGGTCAACTACATTCCCTGCTCCTACTTTCACATGCTCGCCAAAAGAAGTTTTAATATATTCAATAGTTTCCTTCTGATAAACCGAAAATCCATCGGAAGAGTCGATACACATAATATCAACGCCTGCTTCAATGAGAGCTGGAACACGTTCAGTATAGTCGCGTGTATTGATGCCTGCTCCCACGAGTAGTTTCATGTTATCGTCCGAAAGTTCATTGGGATTAGCCTTGTGGTTTTCGTAGTCCTTGCGAAATACAAAAAATTTCAGGTTTTGGGCATTATCAATAATGGGTAAACAATTCAGTTTGTGATCCCAGATAATATCGTTTGCATCTCCAATTGAAATTCCAAACTCACCGGTAACCAGTTTTTCAAATGGTGTCATAAACTCTTTCACTTTCGTGTCAGGGTTGTCGCGGGTTATTCTGTAATCACGCCCGGTTACTATTCCCAGTAATTTACCCTGTGATGTTCCATCTTCGGTTATTCCTATTGTACCATGTCCCGATCGTTCTTTCAACGTAACCACATCACTTAGTGTGTGTTCGGGAGTCAAATTAGCATTACTAACCACGAAACCGGCCTTATAGCTTTTTACCTTGAACACCATTTCAGCCTGCGTTTCAATGCTTTGTGAACCATAAATAAAAGAAAGACCTCCATTGCGTGCCAGGGCTATAGCCATTTTATGGTCGGAGACAGATTGCATAATAGCCGACACAAACGGTACATTTAGAGAAATCGAAGCTTTTTCACCTTTCATGTATTTTACAAGTGGAGTTTTCAATGAAATATTACCGGGATTGCAATCTTTGGTAGTTAATCCCGGAATCAATAAATATTCGCTGAAAGTTCTGGAAATGTCGTTTAATATATGTGCCATGGGTGGGTTGAATAAAAGTTGTGCAAAGATAGCCAAAATTCATTTACCATTCAAATTTTAAAGATTTCCTTTAACCCTATTTCAGCTATTAAACGTATTACTAAGCCATATTTTAAGTTGAATTTATATTTTAGTTAGGTGTATGATGTATATTCTGATTTACAACAAAAGTTATTGAATCCTTGAACTTAATTTTCCACCAAGCTACTAAAGTATTATTTTTGTTATTGTTAAGAAGAGTTGTTGTAGATTATCAGACCTATAAATTACGATTAATAATTACTAAAATTCTATTCACATCTTTTCATTTCAGATTTTTAATGATAACTTTGCGAGGCATTTTTTGAATTGAGATACAACAAAACAATAAAAACATCGTTTAAATCCTGATAAAACAGTCAGTGTTAATTCAAAGTTTATAAATCATTAAATCATTTATGAAACGTTCAGTATTAAGTTTAGTTGCTTTTTTTGCATTATCGTTGGGCATTTTCGCCCAAACCTCCGATCCGGTTTTAATGACCATCAACGGTAAACCCGTTCTCAAATCGGAATTTGAATACATTTATAACAAAAACAATTCAAACAACTCACTCGACAAGAAAACGCTTGAAGAGTATGTCGATTTGTTTGTAAATTTCAAATTGAAGGTTGAAGAAGCTAAAACACAGGGCATTGATACCACCAAATCATTTATCAACGAGCTTTCGGGTTACCGTTCGCAGTTGACAAAACCCTATCTCACCGATTCGAAAGTAGACGAAGCCACTCTGCGCGAAGCTTACGACCGATCGAAAGAAGATGTGGATGTAAGTCATATTTTAATCCGCATACCACAAAATGCAACTCCGGCTGACACACTAAAAGCATGGAATGAAATAAATAACGTTTGGAAACGTGTTCAGAAAGAAGACTTTGGAAAAGTAGCCAAAGAAACTTCACAGGATCAATCGGTTGAGCAAAACCAGGGACACATTAGTTGGGTATCAGCTTTTCGTACGGTTTATCCATTTGAAACAGTGGCTTATAACACGCCTGTTGGAACTATTTCTAAGCCGGTTCGCACAGCTTTTGGTTATCACGTCCTGAAAGTTCTTGGTCGACGCAATTCCCTTGGTGAAGTATTGGTATCGCATATAATGATTTTTACTTCGAAAGGTGAAGATGCTGTAAACAAAAAAGCTAAAATAACCATAGATTCTATTTATCAACGTATTAAAGCAGGTGACGATTTTGGTACATTAGCAAGTAAACACTCGATGGACAAGGGTTCTTCGGTTAAGAACGGAGAACTACCTTGGTTTGGTACCGGACGTATGGTTCCTGAGTTTGAATCCGCAGCATTTGCATTAAAAGACAAAGGTGATTATTCTGAACCTATACAATCGGCTTATGGCTGGCATATTATTAAATTAATCGACAAAAAAGGATTGGCTTCGTACGACGAACTTAAAGCAGAACTTGAACGTAAAATCAAACGTGACGAACGTGCGAACCGTGGTCAGCAAGCGTTTCTGGCAAAATCAAGAACTGAAAATAATTACAAATTAGATGCTGCCAACCTGAAAGAATTCTACAAAGTATTGGGAACACGCAAACTTGCTGATTCTGCATTTATTGCGGATGCAGCCAAACTGGACAAACCGCTGGTAAGTTTTGCCGGTAAAAAATACACACAAGCTGATTTCGCCAAATACCTGAAGAAAAACAGTGGCTCTGACAAAACTATCGCTTCTGAAGTTATCAACGAAAAACTGGATGCTTATATAGATGCAGAATTATTGGCTTACGAAGATACTCAGCTTGAAAAAAAATACGACGATTTCCGTAACCTGATGCAGGAATACCACGATGGCATTTTATTGTTCGAAGTTAGCAACCGTGAAGTGTGGGATAAGGCATCGAAAGATACCGAGGGTTTAGCAAAATACTTCAAAGAACACAAAGACCAGTATAAATGGGATAAATCGCATTACAAAGGACGTGTGATTCTTTGCAAAGACAAGGAAACATTTGATGCAGCTCAGAAAATCGTAAAAAAATCAGCCGCTGATTCAATCGACAAATACCTGCGTATTCGACTGAACGACAGTATTCAACACGTGAAAGTTGAAAAAGGATTGTATGTTCAGGGAGATAATAAAATTGTTGATAATCAGGTTTTCAAAACCAAGGATAAATTAGTTCCTTCAAAAGACTATCCTTTAAGCTTTGTGATTGGTAAACTGATTGCAAAACCTGAAGACTACACCGACGTTCGCGGATTAGTAACTGCCGACTATCAGGAATTTCTTGAAAAAGAATGGATTAAATCGCTTCGCAGCAAATATGCGGTAAAAGTAGACGATGATATTCTGAAAACGGTAAAGAAAAACTAATATACCCTTAAACGCAAGAATAAAAGACCAGCCTTTGGCTTTTATTCTTGCGTTTTCTTTTGGCTGAACTCTGTCCATCCCAAATCTCACACTGATGAATAAATTTATCTCTTTACTTTTTCTTGTTTCAACTGTTTTGACAAGTTCCTGTGGGCATAAAACTCAGGAAGTTAAAGGTAAACCGTTTCTTGAAGTAGAGGGTAAATACTTGTATGCCAACGAAATTCATCAGATTATTCCGCCCAATGTAAATGCTGAAGACAGTACTGAAATAGCGAACAGTTACATAAAAAAATGGGTTACTGATGTGATGATGTATGAAAATGCAAAGCGTAATGTAAGTAATAAAGCCGAAATTGACGAATTGGTGGAAAGCTACCGGAAATCGCTTACCATACATCAGTATCAGCAAAAACTCATTGAACAGCGCCTCCCCAAAGAACCTTCGGAAGAAGACCTGAAAGCTTTTTACAACGAATACAGTAGTCAGCTCGCGCTGAAAGACAATATCATTAAGGGTTTATTGCTTATAGTACCACAAAATGCACCAAAACTCGCCAATGTTCGTGCATGGGTTCAAAATCCTAATACCAAGTCGCTCGAAAACATTGATAAATACAGCATTCAGAATGCAATTAGTTACGATTACTTTGGCGATAAGTGGCTTGAATTGAGCGAAGTTCTCAAAAAAATCCCCCTGAAAATAGACGATGCTTCCCGTTTTGTTTCGAGCAACCGTTTCGTGGAAACTTCGGACAGCACACAACACTATTTCCTGCGCATACTGGCCTATAAAACTGTTGGACAAGTAGAACCGTACGAAATGGCACGTAAACGTATTTCGGTGATTCTGCTCAACAAGCAAAAAGCCGAATTTATAACTAAGTTTGAAGATGAACTTTATAACGATGCGGTAAGTAACGAGTCAGTAACCTTTTACAATAAAAAGAAGAAGTAAATGACCGACATAAATCAAATTTATTTTGATTGTAATCCTAACAACAAGTACTATTCTTTTCTCTATAAATCAAATATATTCGAAAGAATTATAGCATCTTAATTTTTGCTTGTTCTTTCAATACAGAACATCATTTTTTAAGAAATTTTAGTACTGTTTCTTTTCCAGCTCTTTTTCTCTTTTACTTAATTGAATCTCTGTCTCAGAGTTGAGATGTCAAGTTTTCCTGTACAACTGATATAGTTTCCTGATAATTAGCTTTTTTAGAACGGGGTGCGAAGGTACAAAAAAATAAAATAGGTTGTTTGAAATATTCCAAAAAAAATGAAGTAACAATTTGTGCTATGTCTATCAATGAAAAAAGACAGGCAAAAAACTTGCCTGAGCAAATAAATTCTCAGGCAAGTTTATTTATTGACATTGAGTTTTATTCTAAGCTTTTAAAACTGAACTAACCCTACGTATTGACTGGCAGAGTTTAATGTTTCGTCCGGTGTTGAGAAGTATACCCAACAATGGATTTCTGCACCAGCCCATACTGCCGGCAATTCCAATTCTGCAATACCGGCACTACGAACTGCCTGA
Source organism: Paludibacter sp. (assembly GCA_037134195.1). Classification (GTDB taxonomy): domain Bacteria; phylum Bacteroidota; class Bacteroidia; order Bacteroidales; family Paludibacteraceae; genus Paludibacter. The sequence goes on from JBAXMR010000073.1 coordinate 24,393, forward strand.
TTTAGTTTGAGAATGGACATCTTCGCCGCTTGATTAAAGAAGACGAGGTTTACATTGTCTTTTTCTGTACTTTCAGAACCAACTGTTGTATCCCACTCCAGTTTTACTTTTGTACCGATAGCTTTATTCGCAGTAATCTGTAATGAAGTATTTACATTTCCAACAGATAGCGTAATCAAACTATAGTCAATCACAAAATCAGGAGATTCACCTGTCACTGCATTTTTCATTGCCAGTGAAACTCCCTGTAGCATACCATTGGGGCTGCGGAAAGTTGTTTTGAACAAGTTATACCAAATGTATTTATATTATGACCCAAAAACTATCAGAAAAAATATAGC
>JBAXMR010000074.1:0-24348 GCA_037134195.1 Paludibacter sp.
AACTTTATAAAATTGTCAATTTTTCATAGGGTGTCCCAATGCTGAAAACAGGAGTTACATCGTCAATTTACTCGCCTTACTTGGCGCATCAAAAAAAGGTTTCACATTAAAGTGAAACCTTTTTTGATTTTATTAATTTACCGGACCTTATTCAAGTATTTCATTATCATGCATCTCTCTCATAAAAGTCACAAAATCATTTTTACGTTCAGAATCCATCCATTCCAGACTGCGACGTGGATGAGCATTCAATGCACCTGATATCAGGTAAGGAATGTGATAACCCCAATCAATTTCTTTTTGCATAGGGTGAACATAATCCTGAATTACTTGCAACAATGGTAGCAAGCGGTATTTTGGGTTTTTGAGGAAAGCAATCAGAATCTCAATAGGACAATTACCTGCTCCACGACCAAGTCCCATCAATGTAGCATCAAGCATAGTACAACCTTCCATTACTGCTGTATAAGTATTTGACATGGCCATCTGCATGTTGTTGTGGGCATGAATTCCAATTTCTTTACCGGGCAAAGCTGCCATATATTTACGAACCAAATGTTGAATAGATTCCACATACATACTGCCGAAGCTATCCACAGCGTAGAAAGTTTTTACACGTGAAGCAGCGATATCTTTCAGTGCTTCGTCCAGTTCGTGTTCATTTACAGTTGAAACAGCCATCAGGTTGATGCAAACCTCATAGCCTTTGTCCATACAATGATGTGCCAACGCAACTGCTTTATCCACTTGATGAACGTAACAAGCTACTCGAATCATATCCAGTAAACTATCCGAGGCCATTGGTATATCGTCAAGGTCGATACGACCTATGTCGGCCATTGCAGAGAGCTTTAGATTGGTTTCGTTTTTGCCGACAATACGTTCCAGATCTTTTTGGTGACAGAATTTCCAGGGACCCATTTCTTTTCGACTAAATGCTTTTTCGCTACTCAGATAGCCTATTTCCATATAGTCAACCCCAGCTTCGACACAAGCATTGTAAACGCCACGAACGAAATCGTCGGAAAATTGCCATTTGTTCATTAATCCACCGTCGCGAACGGTGCAGTCCATTACTTTAATTTCTTGTTTGTACATTTTGTGCTTATTTGTTTATTGCTTATTTGTTGAGTTGTGTACTTGTTTACTCGTCAACTTGTTTACTTTTTTCCAGTATCTCCAACTCTTTTCCAATATTATGTTCCACCAGAAAGCGGTATATTTGTTCGAAGGTTTCTTTATCCAGTCCATGTTCTTCTGCCCACTCGCCACGCGCTTTAATCACATGGTTTTTACGATCTTGTGCTATGACGCTTTCCACATCGTTTTTGTATTTCACAATTTCGCTAACGTATTTGAAGCGTAATCCAAAAAGAGTAATAATTTCTTTATCAATTTGGTCAATATGTTCACGGATTTCTTCTTTGGAAGAACATTCGGAAGGAGATTTAGATAATTTCAACGCAAAAAAGGTTTTTGTAAATAAATTGCACAAAAATAGTAATAATGTATCATATTATAAATTAAAACAATCCGAAAAATTACAAATTATCATAATTTGAATTTTATTTCTCGTTTTAGAAGTGTGAATTAAATCAAGTGTATGTAAAATAATGTTATAATAATATTCTGCAAATAGGTTTATAAAATAAAGTGGTTTATGTTTGTCCATTATTTATCAATTAAAAATTAATTATATGGAAGACAAAATTTTAAATGAAAAAGAAAGCCTTGAGTTGATTTCGAAAATGATTCAGAACTCACAGCAAAAAATTAAGGCAGGGAATGGATTGACATTTCTGGTTTTTGGATATACAACATTGGCAATATCCTTGTTGGTTTATTATTTGCTTAAATCAACCCATAATGATTGGTTTAACCTTGTTTGGTTGGGAATTCCGTTAATTGGATTTATTCTGCTCTATTTATTCAGAAAGGATAAACCAAAATATACTAAAACATATATTGATAGAGTTGTAAGAAATGTTTGGACTATTATAGGTTCAGCTATATTTTTAGTGTCTTTTACAGCCGGTTTTGTGCGAATACCAGTTCTTCCAGTACTTATTTTACTCTTGGGAATTGCTACGGCTATTACGGGATTAGTTATCCGATTTCGCCCTGTAGTGATAGGAGGCGTACTGGGAATGTTTTCGTTTGTATTACCTTTTGTGTTGTTTGGATACGAACAGGTTTTAATTTATGGAATTTGTGTATTTATCATGATGGTGATTCCGGGTCATATTCTTAACTTTAAAGGGAAAAATGCAAATGTTTAAGGAATTAAATCCCTTGTTACATTCTGAACTCAGACTTGGTGTCATGTCAATTCTGATTTCGGTAGAAGAAGCTGATTTTCTCTTCATAAAAGAAAAAACCGGTGCTACTTCCGGAAATATTAGTGTTCAGTTGGAAAAACTGAACGAAGCAGGATACCTGAAAATTGAGAAAGGTTTTTTGGGGAAACGTACCCGAACAGTTTGCAGAATAACGCCCGAAGGTACAACTGCTTTTGCGGAATATGTGGAGGCTTTAAAATCGTATCTGGAAATAAAGTCTTAATTTGGTTAGAAGTGAGCAATAGCTTGCTTATCATAATGTTATAGTCTCTTTGTTTTGTTGCTAATACACTTTATTTGGTAATAATGCTAATATGCAAATAATCAAATAAATAGCAAGATATATTTGTTTTAGTACAGTTGAATTAAACACAAATCGAAATATTTTGTTAGATGTGTGACGAAGTAGTATCTTTGCAACTCGCAAAATAATTTATTATAAATGGGTATTGAAAAAGGGATTTTCCAACGAACAGAATTGCTTCTCGGAAAAAGTTTTATTGAACAAGCAGCACTGAAAAAGGTAATAATTTTTGGTATTGGCGGTGTAGGCAGTTGGTGTGCCGAAAGCCTTGTTCGCAGTGGTATCAGCAAACTTACCATTGTTGACTCCGACCGGGTTTGTGTAACTAACGTAAATCGCCAACTAATGGCAACCACTAAGACTGTGGGAAAGGTAAAAACTGAAATTTTGAAAGAACGTTTGCTGGAGATAAACCCCAAAGCTAAAATCAATGCCTTACAGATGATTTACAGTTCCGAAACATCCGAATCGTTTGAGCTTGATTCGTATGATTTTATCATTGACGGCATTGATAGCCTTTCCAATAAAGTTCATCTGATACAGACCGCCACCAAAACCAACGCGACATTCTTCTCATCAATGGGTGCCGCATTGAAAATGGATCCTACCCGCATTAGAGTAGCTGAATTCTGGAAAGTTCAGGGTTGTCCATTAGGTGCTGCATTGCGTAAAAGCTTAAAGAAACTTGGCGGAACAAATAAAGAATTTCTCTGTGTTTACAGCGATGAATTGTTGAAAAATAAAGGTGAAAATGCTGCTTGCGGAACTGAGAAATGTATGTGCCCGAAAGCCATTGAAGGTCCCGGTGAATCTGACCTATTAAATCATGAATGGTGCAGCCTAAAAGCCAAAATTAACGGAACGACTTCGTACATGCCTGCAATGTTTGGCATGACAATCGCATCACTGGTGGTTCAAGCTATTGAAATAGAGGCCAGTCAAATTTTGTGAATTTCCAATTAACCAATTAACCAGTCAACCACAAATGACTTCCAACAAAGAGATTTTCACAATCACCTTCCCTATTTTCCTGACTATGTTCATGCAGAACGTGATTAATCTCACAAATACTGCATTTCTAGGTCGTGTGGGTGAGGTAGAATTGGGAGCTTCAGCCATTGGTGGGGTGATGTATTTCGCCATTTACATGATTGGTTTCGGGTTTAGTCAGGGAGCTCAAATCCTGATTGGACGGCGCAATGGTGAGAAAAATTATTCGCAGATTGGTACTATTTTCAACAATAGCCTGTTGTTTAATCTTTTGCTATCATTGGTAATTATTGGGTTATGTATCAAGGGTGTTCCAGCCCTTATGAAATATCTCGTAACATCAGAGAATATTTACAATTCTTCCATTTTGTACATGAACTGGAGGATTTACGGGCTTTTCTTTGCCTTTTTGGGGGTTATTTTCAGAGCATATTATGTAGGAATTACCCAAACCAGGGTTCTCACCTACTCAGCTTTTGTAATGGCTGTAACAAATATTTTCTTCGACTATACCCTGATTTTCGGACATTTCGGATTTCCAAAACTAGGCATAGAGGGAGCTGGCATTTCGTCCGTGATTTCCGAAGCTGTTACGCTGATTTATTTAGTCTGGAATACAGTTTTCAAAACTGACATGAAGCTTTATGGGCTTTTTGAATTTCACAAAGTTGAAATCAAAACCATACTTAGTATTCTAAATCTGTCAGTTTTCATTATGCTTCAGTTTTTCATATCCATTTCCACCTGGTTTATGTTTTTTATCTTTATCGAACGTATGGGCGAACAACCACTGGCTATCAGCAATATAGGAAGAAGTATTTATTCCATTCTGATGATACCGTCTGCCTCGATTGCCACCGCTGCAAGTACAATAGTAAGCAATATGATTGGAGCAAATCAGCGGGAAAAAGTAATGAAATTCACCATCAAACAGATTGTAAATTCCTTTCTGATTATGATACCGCTGGTAATACTTATATTGTTATTCAGCAGGCAGATAGGAATGATTTTTACTAACGATCCGGTTTTACTAACTGCTTCGCTCCCAATTATTAAGATAGTTGCACTAGCAAACTTATTCTGTGCAGGTGGTTTTGTTGTATTTAACGTGGTCTCCGGCACAGGAAATACCCGAACAGCTTTTGCAATGGAGCTTGTAACTCTCACTTTCTACATAATATACGTATATTATACAACAATTATTCATCCAACCACTGTTGCCATGGTTTGGGGTGCGGAGTTTATCTACTGGATAATCATGGGTTTACAGGGATTTTTATATCTCAGTAGCGGGAGATGGAAGAAGAAGGAAATCTGAGTATTATTTCTTAATCGTAGCTACAATTTCAGCAATAAATTTATTGAAATTAAAATCATCCTTTTTGGAAAATCCTGTACGAACAACTACCAGTTGAACTGAAGGAATTATGAATATTACCTGTCCGTCATGCCCTTTACACATGTAAGCATCTCTGGGTACACCCGTAAAATCGCCAGACTTATTTAACCAGAAAAATGCCCCGTATTTTCCTTTAGAGCCCTGAGCCGGTTTAGTGGAAAATTCTGTCCAACCGAGCGGAAGAATCTGTTTTCCAAGCCAGTTTCCCTTATTCATGTATAGTAGCCCAAAACGAACATAATCGCGCATGGTAGCATAAATATATGATGAACCAACAAATGTTCCCGAAGCATCAGTTTCAAAAATGGCACTACGCATACCAATTGGATTGAATAATTCTTTTCGTGGGAAAGCATAATAAACAGAATCATTTCCCAACTTTTTACGAATAAGATAACTAACAATATTGGTAGTTCCTGAACTATAATACCACATTGAATCCGGACGGACAATCCCTGATTTTCCATAAGAAAAATGCGCCATATCATAAGCCTCATGAAGCATAACCGTTACGTTTGACAGATTACCATAGTCTTCATTCCATTTCAATCCACTATTCATGTGCAGCAGATTTTCAAGCGTAATGGCTGAACGTTTATCATTCCTCCATGCAGGAATATCAGGCTTTTCATTCACATACATAGTTCCATTTTTCACCATAATTCCAACCAGCGCATTGGTAATACTTTTTGCCATTGACCAACTTAAAAAACGGTTTCTTTGTGAAAATCCAGAACGGTATCTTTCAACAATTAATTGATTTTTATAAGCTACCGCAACGGCAAAAGTTCCTTTATTACCAATTGTATCACGCAACGATTTGTCAACCAAAGCATTGATCTTTTTTAAATCAATTCCAGATATAATAGAATCTGTCAATTTGTCACCCATCGGCCATGCGGTCGAATCAGGATTGAATGATGGCAACTGAACAATTGTGTAAGGACGGTTACGAATTGTGGTTTCATCGCCTCCACGAACCAATGTACAACCAAAACCCTCAATATAAATAGCTTTGGATTTCGCCCATAAAAATCGACTTGTTACTTCTTTCTTTTTGTAATCAATCGTGTTGTGAGTGAATTTGATAAACGAAAAATTCAAATCTATTGCTTCTACACTTTCCTGAGTACGGTTGCCAACAAACACATTTGATGCCAGATTTTTAGCTGCATAACCCGTGATAATCGGTGTTAGCAGGTGAATGTAATAAATTCCAGCACTAAGTACAAAAACCAATAAAATTACTAACCCGAAAAGAAGTTTCTTTTTCATAAACATTTACAATAAAGTATTATCTTGCAAATATATAATTTAAATTCAATTTGAAAGTTAAATTAAATGAAAACAAAACGACATTCAACTTTTAGTCAAATGTCGTCTTTGATATATAGCTTTGGAAGGAGTTGCAATTCAGACCTCCCAATTAATCAATAATATCAAATCCTGTGTACGGAATCAAGGCTTTCGGAATACGAATTCCTTCCGGGGTTTGATTGTTCTCGAGCAAAGCAGCAACAATTCGTGGTAAGGCCAATGCACTGCCATTCAGGGTGTGAGCAAGTTGTGTTTTTTTATCTCCACTTTTGAAACGACATTTCAAACGGTTAGCCTGATAACTTTCGAAGTTTGAAACCGAACTAACTTCCAGCCAACGTTCCTGAGCTGCGGAATAAACCTCAAAGTCAAAAGTCAAGGCAGAAGTAAAGCTCATATCACCACCGCATAAGCGCAGGATTCTCCATGGTAATTCCAATTTTTCAACCAAAGTTTGCACGTAATTCACCATTTGGTCAAGAGTTTCGTATGACTTGTCAGGATGCTGAATCTGAACAATTTCCACTTTGTCGAATTGATGTAAACGGTTCAAACCACGTACATCTTTGCCATACGAACCGGCTTCGCGACGGAAACAAGCAGAATAAGCGGTGTTTTTGATGGGCAGTTCGCTTTCATTCAAAATTACATCACGATATATATTGGTAACAGGCACTTCAGCTGTTGGAATCAAATACAAATCATCGATAGTGCAATGGTACATTTGTCCCTCTTTGTCTGGCAATTGCCCTGTTCCATAACCGGAAGCAGCATTTACCACATAAGGCGGTTGTACTTCAAGGTATCCTGCTTCACGGGCATTGTCCAAAAAGAAATTAATCAACGCACGTTGCAAACGGGCACATTTCCCCTTATAAACAGGAAAACCTGCTCCTGATATTTTTACTCCCAGTTCAAAATCGATTAAATCATACTTCTTAGCTAAATCCCAATGCGGAACAGCACCATCGTATAAAGTCGGCATCGATCCACCAGTCCGTTCAACCAGATTATCTTCGGCATGTTTGCCTGAAGGAACACTTTCGTGCGGCAGGTTTGGAATCTGCACCAGCAAATCGTTAAGCTTCTGCTCAGCTGCACTTTGCTGCTCACCAATGTTTTTGATTATTTCTTTAAGCTCAACCGTTTTTTCTTTAGCTACATTCGCTTCAGCCTGCTTGCCTTGTTTCATTAGGCTGCCAATTTCTTTCGACAGATTGTTCAACTCAGCAGAAGCATTGTCAGCCTGAACCTGAGCAGCCTTGCGGGCATTGTCCAGTTCAATAACCTGTGCAATAATGGAAGTTCCATCGAAATGTTTTTTTGCCAAACGAGCAATAACTTCGGCAGTGTTTTCCGTGATATATTTGAGTGTCAGCATATTCTTTATTTACAATTTAATCATTTACAATTTACGATTGAAATATCAGATAAAATTAATCAAAAATCCTGAATCGTTGATATTTTTTTAATAAAAAAAATCTCCCGCAATTTTACACTACGGTAAAACAACAGGAGATTGTGTGTTGAATATCGACTTTTTGCTTAATTAGCAGTTACTTCGATAGGTTTAATAGAAACGAATGACTTGTTGTCTTTCTTTTTTCTGAATTCCACGATTCCGTCAACCAATGCAAACAAAGTATGGTCTTTACCAATACCCATGTTTTCACCTACATGATGAACTGTTCCGCGTTGACGAACTATAATGTTACCTGCTTTTGCAAATTGACCACCGTAAATTTTAACGCCAAGTCGTTTGCTTTCCGATTCACGACCGTTTCTTGAGCTACCCGCCCCTTTTTTATGTGCCATTTTCTTTTACTTTTTTCGGTTAAGCTACAATTTCTTTGATAAATAATTCAGTGAAGTTCTGACGGTGACCGTTACGTTTGCGGTATCCTTTACGACGTTTTTTGTGGAAAACAATTACTTTTTCACCACGAACATGCGAAATAACTTCTGCAATAACTTTTGCACCTTCAACAACCGGAGCACCAACAGTAATTGTGCCTTGATTGTCAACCAGTAATACTTTGTCAAATTCAACCTGAGAACCTCTTTCGACCTCTTCCATGCGATGGATAAACAGTTTTCTTCCGGCTTCCACCTTGAACTGTTGTCCCAAAATTTCTACAATTGCGTACATTTTTTTAACCACTTTTCTTATTACATCGGGTAGGTGAGTTGCCTATGGCATTGCTTCTTCTTTTACCTTTTCCGAAACGGACTGCAAAAATACAATTTTATTTTTAATATGACAAGAGTCGAATCAAAATTATTTTCGATCCGACTCTGAATATTTTACTTTATTGACAATAAGACCTTAAAACCTAAATTTCAAATATAAAATTACCTTCTGCTTCCTCCCATATAAAGAAGAATATAATAAACCAACGTTGCTAATGAGCCGAGAGCTGCCACCACGTATGTATATGCTGCTGTTTTCAGAGCATCTTTAGCCTGTTCGTGTGTTTCGTAATTGGTAATCCCTGCTGTATTCAACCACACCAATGCCCTTGAACTTGCATTAATTTCGACCGGCAACGTGATAAAACTAAACAGAGTTGTAAGTGCAAAAAGCATAATGCCAATCAGCATAAGTTGTGGAAAAGTGCGGACAAAAATTATTCCGGCAAGTAAAATCCATTGCATCCAGTTGGATGCAAAATTCACTACAGGCACTAACTTTGAACGCATCGTAAGTGGGGCATAAGCCATAGCGTGCTGAACAGCATGACCACATTCGTGAGCAGCAATAGCAGCCGCAGCTACATTACTTGAGCCATACACATTTTCACTGAGATTAACGGTTTTAGTGGTTGGGTCATAATGGTCGGTGAGATGTCCGGTGGTTGATGTAACCTGAACATCATAAATTCCATTGTCACGAAGCATTTTCACTGCAACATCCTTTCCTGTCATTCCACGAGGAATTGGAAGTTGAGAATATCGTTCAAATTTCGATTTCAAATTTCTTGAAATCATCCAGCTTATTAAAGCAAAAACTCCAAAAATAATATACCCTATAAACATATTCTTAATTTTTTAATTGGTTTGAGTTTTATTCCCATCAAATTCCTTGCCAATGACAAAATGGCATATTTGTTTCGTGTTTCGTGTTTCGTGTTTCAGGTTTCAGGTTCTTTGTTATCTTGGAATACAAAACATGAAACCTGATGCTTCAACCTATTCCTGATATCTTATAATCGTCTGTGCTCTATCAGGTCCGACGGAGATAATTTTTATAGGCACTTCCAGTTCTTCTTCAAGGAAACTAATGTATGCGTTGAACTCTTCGGGAAATTCATCTTCACTTTGAACAGCAGTCATATCGATTTTCCAACCCGGAAGTTCAACATAAACCGGCTCAGCACCATCATTCAGGTCGTATGGAAACTGTTCGGTTTCATTACCATCAATTTTGTATGCCATGCAAGCTTTAATCGTTTCAAATCCATCCATCACGTCACTTTTCATCATAATCAGTTGCGTAACGCCGTTAATCATCACAGCATACTTCAATGCTACCAAATCAATCCAACCGCAACGACGTGGACGTCCGGTTACCGAACCAAATTCAAAACCAATTTTACGCATCATGTCACCGGTTTCGTCAAACAATTCTGTTGGAAACGGACCACTACCCACGCGGGTACAATATGCTTTGAAAATTCCGTAAACTTCACCAATATTTCCCGGAGCAACGCCGAGACCTGTACAAGCACCCGCACAAATGGTATTGGATGAGGTTACAAACGGATATGAACCAAAATCCACATCGAGCATAGTTCCCTGAGCACCTTCTGCCAGCACTTTTTTCCCGGTTTTAATTGCATCGTTTATAAAATGCTCACTATCAATCAAATCGAAGCGTTTAATACATTCAATACCTTCGAACCATGCTTTTTCAAGCTCAACTAAATCGTATTCAAAGTTATATTGTTTCAGAATTTCTTTGTGACGGGTAATTGCTGCATTATATTTTTCATCAAAATTATGCAGAATATCGCCTACACGAACTCCATTACGACTTATTTTATCTGTATATGTTGGTCCGATACCTTTGCCTGTAGTCCCAATTTTACCACTTCCCTTGGCTGATTCATAGGCAGCATCAAGTAATCGATGAGTAGGAAGAATTAGATGCGCTTTTTTGGAAATTTTCAAACGCTCAGTGAGTGGATGACCTGATAATTCAAGCGCATCAACCTCAGCTTTGAATAATGCCGGATCAAGAACAACTCCGTTACCAATCACATTAATTTTATCACCCTGAAAAATCCCTGAAGGAATAGATCGTAATACAAATTTCTTTCCTTCAAACTCTAGCGTATGACCGGCATTTGGTCCACCCTGAAAGCGACTTACCAATTGATAACCTGGAGTTAAAACATCCACAATTTTACCTTTTCCTTCGTCTCCCCACTGAAGACCTAACAAAACATCTACTTTCATTCTATATTTAATATATTGTTTAATTCGTTATCAGTCAACGATTTGTATTTAAGTTTTGCTTTGCATTTGTGACATAAACCATAAAGATACAAAGTGTAATGTGAGGAATAGAAATGAGCAAATTTTCGCGTTTGAATTGAGATTCGTAATTGTTTATCGGTAAATTCCTTTACTTTTCCGCACCCGGTGCAAATTAAATGGTTATGAGTACTAATTCCGAATGCCTTTTCGTACTGGGCATATTGTCCTCCAAGTTGATGTTTGATAATCAGCTTACACTCAAGCAGCAATTCCAATGTATTGTACACAGTGGCCAAACTAACCCTATAATCTTTGAGCATTGCATTGTATAATACATCTGCATTAAAATGTCCTTCAAAGCTGTTGATATGTTCCAAAATTGCAAAACGTTCAGGTGTCTTGCGGTGCTTGTGTTCTCGAAGATATTCGGTAAAAATGTCTTTGATATATTCAAATGAAACTTCTTCTTTCATGGCTTAAAATTTTGACCTACAAAAGTACAACTTTTTGTATTGTTATTTGCTATAAAATTCCTGAAAATAATATTTCTTGTTCGACCTCGCTTAAAATAAACTGTTGACCAACTGATTCATTTGGGTGAAATTTATTTATCTCCTGATGAATATATGTAGCTATTTCTTTGTCTTTTCGGCAAAAACGACTCAAACAAACCGCAATAGATTTATATAAATGAAAATATTCTGTCGGCGAAATATCGACAGCTTTTTCAAGAATTAAAATCATATTCTCTTTTTTTATTTTTTCAAATACTCTTGCAGCAAGTGAAAAACCTGTAATCTGAATCCATAAATTATCCGAACAAATCCAATTGAAACAAAGTTCGGCAGCAAAGGTTAGTTTGGAAAATATATTCATGCAAAGCTGCTCCACTATTTCAATTTGATTAAAAGTTTCAGCCCATTCGTGGGCAAGTTCGGGGCTAAAGCTGTCAATGGGCTGAAGCAAAGTAGCTATTATCATGGTTTCACGAATTTTCAAAGCCCATAATCTTTGTGCTAACTCATGATTAGGTTGGTATCCTGAAGCAATTTCTTTAATTCTGGGAATGGAAACTCCATAATTTTTTTTGTACAAAATACCCTTTTGTGTCATTTGTTCTGACACGATGCCGTTCATCGAAAGCCTGATTTTTAGTCGTATTTCAGAAATTTGAGCATCCAATTCGGGATTTGAGATAAAGTATTTCATTATAATCCTTTGTTTATAGCCTGTAAATTAATAGGTTGCAAAATTAAACCGTTTTTTCAGAAAAATAGTTGCACATATTCAATTGCTGTATTATCTTTGCACTCGCAAAACATGGTGGTCGTAGCTCAGTTGGTTAGAGCGTCTGATTGTGGTTCAGAAGGTCGCGGGTTCGAGCCCCGTTCTCCACCCTTACTAAAATGCAATTTGAAAGGAAGGACATTCAGTTCTTCCTTTTTTCTTTAGTATCAGCCTTATTATCAATTTTTTTATCGGGTTTAGATTCCAAATCAATACTATCAGTTGCTTTGTATAAGTCTACGAAATCATATCCCTTTTTAGATAATTCAAACAATAAATTGTAAAGTTGAGTGTAAAATTTATCTTTCCGGTGATTATCATTACCCAAATGGAAAAGCATAATATTACCATTCAATCCTTGTTTTGCTTCAGTTTGCAATATATGACTGTAGATTTCGGTACTTGGGAAATAATTTTCACGCATTTCGGGTATTGAAATATCTTTATTGGAAAGCAGTTCAGGTGTACAGTTAATGAGTTGAATTCCAACTTCACGACACCAAACTGCTATACTGTCGTTGTGCCATTCGCGGGAAGGCAAAAAGAAAGGTGCCTGATTTTTAGCAATTCCAAAGCGTTCCAAAGCTTTATAATTCGCTTTTAAATCGTTTAAAAATTGTGTTTTAGTCACATTCATTGAGTCTCGGTTCTGCAAAGAGCAGTATAATAAATACTTATCAGAATACCCGCCCAAATAATGCCCATCGCTTATCAATGTTTCGATTATTGGTTTGTTTTTACCCGAACGGTAAAAATCACCGGTAAAAAAGAAAGAGGCTTTTATATTAAGCTTTTTCAGCGTACTTCTGATTGTTTTATAACCATCGGTAAATTGATGTTCCGCGAAAACAAGACTGATTTGTTTTTTTGTTGAATCCGTGGAAGTTATAGCTCCCAAACTGTATTGATTTTTATCAACAGTTTTTGCCGGAACTCCATCTGACTGTTTTCCGGAAAGTAAATACGACAGTGAAGTTGTTGCATCAAGAGAAGGAACATTCGTTACAAAATCTGTATTATCATCGTAAAAAACAGCCCAGTCTGACTGAAAACGCTCGTAGTTATTGTTCTTATCCAAATTTATTCCCTGTAAAGAATTATATATTTGGGTTTGAACTGCTCCTGAAATTAGACTTCCCTGATTAGCCGTTTGCAAAGTATTATTAAACAAAGTTCCGTTTCCGATCAATCCATTCAACATAATTTTTCCCCATGGATTTCGTCCCAGAAGCCAGTCTAACAAGCCATTTTCCATATCAAAAAAAGTTGAATCATTGGTAAGCGATCGATAAAGCCGACATTCGGAAGCAAGTGCTACAATTAGATTATTTGAATTCATTACTAAAGGAACTCCTACATTAAACGGATTTGCTGAGGCATACGAACTCATTCTCCTGAGACCACTAAGTAGATTTTCTTTAAATTCATTCTGGTATCGTGGATTTTCGACATTGACAAGCAAAAAATGACCATAGTTAATAAACGGAAACCATTGATAATGAGCCAATGTATCTGAACACATCCAGGGTGAAACAGGTTCCATTCGACCAAAATGTACTGCCTCTTTCAGGTAATCGGGATTAAATGTAAGTTGATAAAGTTGAGCAGCAGCCTGTTCCATATCATCACTCCAATTATCTTCTTCGAAATAAAAACCTGTTTTATACGGTATTCCCTGACAAACTCCGGGAAAGTTTTTCCCTAATGTAAAAGCATTGACTGCTTTAGAACTGAGTGAATCAGCAAATGCAGGATAATATTTAGCCAGTAATTGTGAACCCAATGCAAAAGCAGAGCTGTATTTACCAGCAATGGATGCAATTCCATTAGAATGATTCGGAGTGAAAAATCCCTGTGGTTTTCCGGTGGCAATAAATACCGGACGACCAACTTCTTGATATACATTACTGCTAACCCGTTCGTCAAAGCTGATATTGGTTGTTTCGTTCTGAGTATTTTCGCCAACCTGATTATACATAAGTTCATTTTCAGGATACATTTTCAACAACCAATCCAATCCCCATTTGGCTTCATCCAAAACATCAGGAATACCGTTAGGAACATCATTTCCATTGGCATCATATTTATCGGAAAATGCACCCGGATTCATTTGATAAGAAAACAATAACTGATAAACAGCTACCGCAGATATTGACCCGGACTGAATTGTACTTACACTTTCGTGCCAACCTCCGGCTATATCTACTGATTTTGGCAACTTGACATTAATGTCTTGGTTGCTTTTTCGGGAGTGTTTCGATTGTGATGATTTCAAGCTTTTGTCGGGCTCAACCTGTCTGAATTCAGAAACTTTTTGGTCAGTTCCGGTTATTTCATACCCTTCCATCGGGTGGCTATCAGTTCGAAATTCGGTATTATTTCCGCATCGTTGCTGACGCAAATATTTTAGAAGAAAATCAGCCGAACCAAGATATATATTTTTGTTTATGTAAATTGTGGGAGAGTAAGTTTGGTTCGCCTTTATATAAAATGCTCCTTGGTTTTTAAACGATGAAAAATCAAGGATAAAAGTACTTTTTGAAGAGTTGAATTTGCCTTTTGTTGTAACGGAATTAAACACAGCTACTTCTTCGTTTGTTAGTGCATCATGAATACTGAACTGTTTAATATTTTGCTCCGCTTCACTCAGAAAAATCGCCTTCTTAACGGAGTTTGGCAGATAACCAAGCCGGTTTATCCGAATCCACGAATTAATGCCAAAAGCATAAATACTTATGTAAAAAGTCGTTATAAATACTAAACCTATCTTTTTAATCATTCTCCGCAAGCTTTTTGTTGCAAATGTAGCGGAAATAATCGAAACGACAAATGGAAAATTATTGAGAAAAAAATATTACTTTTGTGGCTAATTTTGATTTGACAAATTACAATATAATTATAAACAAATGAAAGTATTAAAATTCGGTGGAACATCCGTAGGTTCTGCTGCCAGAATGAAAGATGTTGCTAAGTTGATTTGTGATGGGGAGCAAAAAATAGTGGTTTTGTCGGCCATGTCGGGCACTACCAACAGTCTGGTGGAAATTTCAGATTATCTTTATAAGACAAACAACGCAGGTGCTTTGGAACGAATAAACATGTTGGAGCAAAAATACACCGACGTAGTAGAAGAATTATATTCAACCGAAAAATATAAATCGGAAGCAAAAGCAGAATTAAAATCACATTTCGAATATCTTCGTTCATTTTCAAAAGCAGTATTTACATTATTCGAAGAGAAAGCAGTGTTGGCTGAAGGTGAAATGCTTTCAACCGCAATGTTCCAACTTTATTTACAGGAAATTGGTGAAAACAGCACACTGCTCCCTGCACTCGAATACATGCGAATTGATAAAAATGCCGAACCCGATACCAATTATATAGCTGAAAATCTGGCCAAACAACTTGAACTTCAGCCTGATAAAATGATTTATATTACACAGGGTTTTGTTTGCCGTAATTTCTATGGCGAAATTGATAATCTCCAACGTGGTGGTAGTGATTACACAGCATCATTGGTTGGTGCTGCGGTGAAAGCTTCAGAAATTCAGATTTGGACGGATATTGATGGCATGCACAACAACGATCCTCGTATTGTTGAAGGCACTAAGCCGGTTCCGGTTTTGCATTTCGAGGAAGCTGCCGAGTTAGCTTATTTCGGTGCAAAAATCCTTCATCCTACCTGCATTCTACCTGCCAAACTGGCAAACATTCCGGTTCGATTGCTGAACACGATGGAACCTGAAGCTCACGGAACGCTGATTTCGACCCAAAGCAAAAAAGGTAAAATTGAAGCTGTAGCGGCCAAAGACGGTATTACGGCAATTAAAGTAAAATCGGGCCGTATGTTGCTGGCTCACGGATTCCTACGCAAAGTATTCGAGATTTTCGAATCGCATCATACTCCAATTGATATGGTAACAACTTCGGAAGTTGGAGTTTCGGTGTCAATTGATAATGCCAAAAAACTGGACGAAATTGTAAACGATTTGAAGAAATTTGGAACAGTAACCGTTGACAAAGACATGGTGATTATTTGTGTGGTAGGCGATATGCCATTCGAAAATGTTGGTTTTCAGGCAAAAGTAGTTGGCGCACTGAGCGAAATTCCAGTACGCATGATTTCGTATGGTGGAAGCAATTACAACATCTCATTTCTGATTAAAGCTGAAGATAAAAAACGTGCGTTGAATGCTCTGAGTGCTGCACTTTTTAGTTGAAAGTTGACAGTTTAAAGTTGATAGCGAAAACTTGTAACCTTCAACTTGAAACTTGTAACCTGAAACTTGTAACTTGTAACTTGTAACTTTTTATGATTAAAGGAAAATTCCCTATAAACAAATTCAACGAGATTCAAACGCCATTTTATTATTATGATTTGGATGTGTTGCGCAAAACATTGGAAGAAATAAATACTGAATCTCAGAAATCGGATTTTCATGTTCATTATGCCATGAAAGCCAATGTGAATCCAAGTATACTTGCCGTAATTAAAGATGCCGGTCTGGGTGCCGACTGCGTAAGTGGGGGAGAAGTACAGGCTGCGCTCGATGCAGGAATTCCTGCCTCAAAAGTGGTATTTGCCGGAGTTGGAAAAGCTGATTGGGAAATAAATCTTGGCTTGGAAAATGACATCTTCTGCTTTAATGCCGAATCAGTTCCGGAACTGGAAGTAATCAACGAACTGGCAGTTGCTAAAGGCAAAACTGCTAACGTTGCATTGCGTATTAATCCGAATGTGGACGCTCATACCCATCATTATATTACCACCGGAACGAATGAAAATAAGTTCGGTATCAATATGGAAGATATTGATTCAGTGGTTGATTTGATTAAAACGTTGACAAATGTAAAGCTGATTGGAATTCATTTTCATATTGGTTCACAAATTACTGATATGACAGCCTTTCATAACCTGTGTGTTCGTGTGAATGAGTTACAGGAACAATTTTTGGCAAAGGGTGTGACACTCAAAAATATCAATGTTGGAGGTGGTTTAGGTATCAATTACGAACATCCGAATCATTTTCCGATTCCGGAATTTGAAGCATTCTTCAAAGTTTACCGCGATCATTTGAATTTATTACCCGGACAAACGCTTCACTTTGAATTGGGACGTGCGGTAGTGGCACAATGCGGAACTCTGATTTCTAAAGTGCTATATGTAAAACAGGGAGCGACAAAGAAATTTGTTATTCTGGATGCAGGTTTCACCGATTTGATTCGTCCGGCTTTGTATCAGGCTTTTCACCTGATTGAAAATATCAGTTCGGAACTTGCCACTGAAGCGTATGATGTGGTAGGTCCTATTTGCGAATCGTCCGACACTTTTGCCAAAGATTTTGTTCTGAATCAAACCAAACGTGGCGATTTGATTGCCCTGCGTTCGGCTGGTGCTTATGGTGAAATTATGGCATCGCAATACAATTTGCGGAAATTGCCCAAAGCATACACTTCTGACGAATTAAAATAGCCCCAAACCCCTAAAGGGGATTAAGGAAAGAAAAATAACGGCTAATTAAACAATTAATAGTAATTTAAAATCCCTTTTAGGGACTAGGGGCCATAAAATGAATTTATACGGTTTCTCCTTCTCTTTGATTGAATTGATAGTGTTTGGCATTCTGCTGACTACGTTCTTTTATCAACTTTATTTCTACACCAGATATTTGAACGGAGTTCTTCGGTTACGACGAAAAATAAAAGATGGAAAAGTTCCTTTTCAGACAGAACAACCTCCGGTTTCAGTTATAATCTGTTCCAAAGACGAGTCCGAAAACCTTCGCAACTTTCTTCCCTTTGTGCTTGAACAGGATTATCCCGAATTTGAAGTTATTGTAATAAATGATGGTTCAACGGATGATACTGATGAATTATTACGTGATTTGCGTGAAAAATATCCTCACTTACGAACTACATTTGTTCCGGTAGGTGCCAACAACGCAAGTACAAAGAAATTAGGGATTACTCTTGGAATAAAAGCATCAAAACATGACTATCTTTTACTTACCGATGCAGATTGTGTGCCGCAAGATAAAACCTGGATAGCTCGTATGATGCGTAATTTTACCCGCGAAACTGATTTTGTTTTAGGATATGGGGCATATTTTCAGAAAAATGGATTTCTGAATCACCTGATAACATACGATACATTGTTTATTGCATTACAATATCTTGGAATGGCTACTGCCCGTAAACCATACATGGGTGTAGGACGAAACCTGGCTTATCGTAAAGAAACATTTTTTGCTCAAAAAGGCTTTGCCTCCACACTTCATCTTAGTTCGGGAGATGACGATTTATTGGTTAATAAAGCATCTAACCCCTGGAATACCCGCATTGAAATTGCAGCTGACAGTATTACATGGTCTGAGCCAAATAAAACTTTCAGAGGTTGGTTTTATCAAAAGGAACGACATCTTTCCGTTTCACCCCATTACAAAATATCGAGTAAATTCCGGTTGTTTTTGGAGCCTACATCACGTGGAATTTTCTATCTGACCCTGATTTTGGCATTAGTCTTCGGTAATATGATAACCCAAATAGCCGCAGGAGTTATTTTTCTGACACGTTACCTGGTGCAGGCTATAATTATCAATCAATCTTCGAAACACTTTGGTGGTCGGCGATATATAAGTTCTTTAGCTATATTTGATGTTTTGCTTCCACTAATCAACCTCTATATTATTATTTTTGGTCGCAAAAGTACCAATCGTTGGTAAACACTAAATGTCTATTATATTACCGACGGGGTGGCTCCAATCCACCCCGTCGGTAGAAATTAAGACTGTACTGAATTAAAGTTTACTTAATAGTCCGTTCTTTTTTCTATCCTGATACATTGCTTCCCTGGGGAGTATTTGTTGGTTCAAAATATCCTTTGCCTTTTTCATTTGATCGCTAACTTTGATTCCGGTAATTATTGTCTGCTTATTCATAAAGTGGATTTATATTTTGGTGTCGTTTGGTTAAACAAATATAAAAAAATAAGGGAAAAAATCTGGAGGTATATTCTCTCTACTAAGGGTTAAGAATCAAAATAAATAGGGTATTTAAACCCTTAGTAGCTTAATTCAACAAGAAAAAGACCCTTATTATCTCCCTTTGGTCGCTGACCGTTGGTTCTTGGCAAGCCGAACGGCAAATCCCAACGACCAGTACAACGCTTTACACAATTTAATCAGGTTTGAATATATCCGCTGAGACAGAGGTTTACTAAATCAGTTTTTGAACCTTTCATTCTTCTCTGAATTTACAATATCCGTATTCCATCGCGTTTAATATTCTCGAACAAAGCAGTGTGCAAATATTTCTTTTTCCATTCATTTCTGGCATATATCAGCGGTGAAAGAACTTCGCCGGTTTCTAATTCCAACTCATAAAACGCATCCATAAAACCGGTTTCATCATTAAAAGTTACTTTGTTTTTATTCATCAAAATCAGCACATCCCAATCCGAACTTTTTCCGGCATTTCCTCTGGCTCTCGAACCGTACAAAAACACTTGCGACTGTGGGGCGGTTTTATTTACCACACTCACAATCCGATCTATTATCTGGTCTTTTGGGCTCATATTATACTTGTATAATTGATTTAGCAACAAAAATAGTTAATATTGTTGATATTTCAAGTTTGAAATTGTAGATTTCTAGAATATTGAATATAGTTCTGGTAATTTTTCTTAGCAAATTGCTGCTTTCGAAGCTATTGGCGTTCCGGTAGCCCGACTTCCAATTGAAATTCCAATGCTGATTAAGAAGGCATTGAAGTTAGATTCAATTTATACTACTAAGAAACGACCGCTTCGAATCTCGAAACGGTCGTTTTTGGTTGGAATTCTTTAATTTCAACTCTATCAATATAATTTCGCTCCTAAAGGAGCTCTAAAAATATAATTTATGAATATTTCTACCATAATAACGCTTCTCCGAAGCTTAAGAAATGCTCCTTTAGGAACTATATTATGCTAGAAATTATTAATTTTTGGCAATAAAAAGCTCCATAGGAGCGACATTATAAAAAGTCAAGACGGATTCAATGTAAACTAATTTCGAGCATACACTTACCACTGAAAATATTTTTCATAAGCCATCGCTTACGGTTTTGATTTATACAAAAATTCCCTTCAAGTATGAACTTGCCGGGAATTTTGTTTGCATTTATCTATAATTCTATATTGAACTCATTTTGCAAGATTCTCACTTCATTTTCGAGAACCGGCAAATACTTGTTTACTATCAACCATATTACATCTTCCGACACACTATCATAACCATGAATTATTCGATTACGGGTATCAACAATTTTGCGCGAATCGGTTATCTTAATATCGGGATATGCTTTCAATAATCTATCCATTGCCTCCCCAATTATTTCAATATTGCGTTCTATTGCTTTTCGGGTCTTCAAATCTTTTTGAAAAGCTAAAAAATTTCTTTCTACCGGCAAAAATTCATTTATTTCTGAAATAGATTGTTCAATATCTTTTAAACAAGCTAAGCTATCAATCAATTTCTTAGCTGCCATAAATCAACATTTTTGTTTGTTCTATACTTTGTTTGAAATATTGATTCTGTATAGCTTTATTTTCGAGTAAATCTATCTTACGTTGAAACAAATCCTGTAATGCAAACTTTAAATTGAAGTAATTATCGGCATAGTCAAACGGATCAGTAGCATCAATATCAACAACTAAATCTATATCACTTTTCTTCGTAAATTCATTCGTTAGTACAGAACCAAACACATACAAAGTCTTTACCTTATTCTTAAGGCAAAGTTTACTTATTTCGTTTTTATATCTGTCTAAATACATAGTTGCTTTTAAATTTATTACGATGCAAAAATACAATTAAATCTGCATTTATCATATTATTAAAAGAAATTCCCTGTAAGAATGAACTTGTAGGGAATTTATAAATCCATTGTCGGCTGACATGTTTATATTATCGACGGGGTGGCTTGGAGCCACCCCGTCGGTGGAAATCAAATGTATTTGCTATTATTCTTCTTGGAACATCAGGCTTTCAAAGCTGTTAGCATACCTGTAACACGACTTCCAATTGAAATTCCTGTGCTGATAAAAAGTACTGAAAATAGATTGATTGAAATTATATAACCAAAAACGACCGCTTCGAATATCGAAGCGGTCGTTGTTTAGTTGGAAGTCTTTAATTCTTTATCAATTTCTTCTCAACAGTTCCGTCAGAAGTGATGAGTTTTATTAAATATAGACCTTCAGATAGTGAGCTAATTACAATTAGTTCTTTAGAAATCACTTTCTTTGAGAGTACTCTAATACCATTGACATCATAAATAATGATATCAATTTTTCCATCGAAACCATTTATACTAAAGCTGTTGGTAGCAGGATTCGGAAATAAATTGATTTTATTATTTTGATTCTCAGATAAACCATTTATAATTTTAGGTTCCTGAGAAATAAAAACATTCTGAAACCATGTCCCAGATGATGAAAATGAAATAATTGCATTACGTGTTTTATTTGAATTATTGGTATCAACACTAACATTTATAATTTTGTTTCCAGTTCCTGAAGTAGGATTAACTCTTAACCAAGTAGAATCTACATTTGCAACCCAAGAATAATTTGATGTAACAAAAATAGATTGTATACTATCAGTAGTATTTTGGAAATTCAATATTGTTGGTGAAACCGTAAGTATAAGATTTAATACGTTTATCAGAACCGTTTTGCTTGTACTTTCGTAGTTTGCTGCATCGGTTGGTACAAAGTCAACTTTCAATTCCTGATTGTTTCCTGCACTTAATTTTGCTCCCAATGCTGGAGTATAAGTGAATATACCCTCAACATCCGATTTGGCATTCAATTGGGTTTCACTCAATACCGTACCATAAACTATATCGCTTGGAGTTAACCATTCGATTACCGGAGTTGCCTTCTTGACGTTTATCAAAACCATTTTGCTTGTACTTTCATAATTTGCAGCATCAGTTGGAGTAAAGTCAACTTTCAGTTCCTGATTGTTTCCTGCACTTAATTTTGTACTCAATGCTGGAGTATAAGTAAACTTACCGTCAACATCGGTTTTGGCATTCAATTGTGTTTCGCTCAAAGTTGTACCATAAACAATATCAGCTGGATTAGTCCATGTAATTACCGGAGTTGCTTTCTTTACATTAATCAAAACTGTTTTGGCTATACTTTCATAATTTGCTTTATCAGTTGGGGTAAAGTCAACTTTCAGTTCCTGATTATTTCCTGCATTAAGTTTTGTTCCTGATACCGGAGAATAAGTAAATGTACCGTCAACATCTGATTTAGCATTCAACTGCGTTTCGCTTAGAGTTGTACCGTAAACAATATCGGTTGGAACAGACCAGGTAATTACCGGAGTTGCCTTCTTGACGTTTATCAAAACCATTTTGCTTGTACTTTCATAATTTGCAGCATCAGTTGGAGTAAAGTTAACTTTCAGTTCCTGATTGTTTCCTGCACTTAGTTTTGTTCCCAATCCTGGAGTATAAGTGAATATACCCTCAACATCCGATTTGGCATTCAACTGCATTTCACTCAAAGTTGTACCATAAACTATATCGCTTGGAGTTAACCATTCAATTACAGGAGTTGCTTTCTTCACATTGATTGTTACCGTTTTACTCTTACTTTCGTAGTTCGCTGCATCAGTTGGGGTAAAGTCAACTTTCAGTTCCTGATTGTTTCCCGCACTTAATTTTGTTCCCAATGCTGGAGTATAAGTAAATATACCATCTACATCAGCCTTGGCATTCAATTGAGTTTCGTTTAGTACCGTACCGTAAACAATATCGTTTGGAGCAGACCATGCAATAACCGGAGTAGCTTTCTTGACGTTAATCAAAACCGTTTTGCTGGTACTTTCGTAATTCGCAGCATCGGTTGGTACAAAGTCTACTTTCAGTTCCTGATTGTTTCCTGCATTTAGTTTTGTTCCTGATACCGGAGTATAAGTAAATGTACCCTCAACATCTGCTTTGGCATTCAATTGCGTTTCGCTCAGTGTTGTTCCATAAACAATATCTGATGGAGCAGTCCAAGTGATTACCGGAGTTGCTTTCTTCACATTGATTGTTACTGTTTTACTTACAATTTCGTAGTTCGCTGCATCGGTTGGTACAAAGTCAACTTTCAGTTCCTGATTATTTCCGGCATTAAGTTTTGTTCCCAATGCTTGAGTATAAGTAAATGTACCTTCAACATCCGCTTTGGCATTCAATTGCGTTTCGCTTAGTACAGTACCATATACAATATCGTTTGGTGCAGACCATGCTATAATCGGAGTAGCTTTCTTGACGTTAATCAAAACCGTTTTGCTTGTACTTTCGTAGTTTGCAGCATCGGTTGGTACAAAGTCTACTTTCAGTTCCTGATTATTTCCTGCATTTAGTTTTGTTCCTGATACCGGAGTATAAGTAAATGTACCCTCAACATCTGCTTTGGCATTCAATTGCGTTTCGCTTAGTGTTGTACCGTAAACAATATCTGCTGGAGCAGACCAGCTGATTAGCGGAGTTGCTTTGTTTACATTTATGAGAACCGTTTTACTTGTACTTTCGTAATTTGCTGCATCGGTTGGTACAAAGTCTACTTTCAGTTCCTGATTTTTTCCTGCATTTAGTTTTGTTCCTGATACCGGAGTATAAGTAAATGTACCCTCAACATCTGCTTTGGCATTCAATTGCGTTTCGCTCAGTGTTGTTCCATAAACAATATCTGATGGAGCAGTCCAGCTGATTAGCGGAGTTGCTTTGTTTACATTTATGAGAACCGTTTTGCTTGTACTTTCGTAGTTTGCTGCATCGGTTGGTACAAAGTCAACTTTCAATTCCTGATTATTTCCGGCATTCAGTTTTGTTCCGAGTACCGGAGTATAAGTAAATGTACCCTCAACATCTGCTTTGGCATTCAATTGCGTTTCGCTTAGTGTTGTACCGTAAACAATATCTGCTGGAGCAGACCAGCTGATTAGCGGAGTTGCTTTGTTTACATTTATGAGAACCGTTTTACTTGTACTTTCGTAATTTGCGGCATCGGTTGGTGTAAAGTCCACTTTCAATTCCTGATTATTTCCGGCATTCAGTTTTGTTCCGAGTACCGGAGTATAAGTAAATGTACCCTCAACATCTGCTTTGGCATTCAATTGCGTTTCGCTTAGTGTTGTACCGTAAACAATATCTGCTGGAGCAGACCAGCTGATTAGCGGAGTTGCTTT
>JBAXMR010000075.1:0-24022 GCA_037134195.1 Paludibacter sp.
TCATCATGATTCCTTCTTTGGCATCAAAGCTTTCTTCACTCACATCGCAACCTTCGATCAAAGGAATAATTGGCAGGTTAAAGTGCTTCGCAAATGCGTAATCACGACTATCATGTGCCGGTACAGCCATAATGGCACCGGTTCCATAACCAGCTAACACATAATCAGAAATATAAACAGGTATTTCCGTTCCACTTACAGGATTTATAGCATATGAACCCGAGAAAACTCCAGTCACACGACGGTCAGCAATACGTTCACGTTCAGTTCGTTTTTTTGTAGCTGCCAGATAATTTTCCACATCTGCAGACTGTTCAGCGGTAGTACAAACTTTCACCAGTTCACTTTCGGGAGCAAGAACCATAAACGTAACACCGTAAATGGTATCTGCGCGAGTGGTGAAAATTTCAAATTCAACATCCTGATCTTTCAGCTTGAATTTCATTTCAGCACCTTCACTTCGCCCAATCCAGTTTTTTTGAGTTTCTTTCAGCGATTCAGTCCAGTCAATTTTATCAAGTCCGTCGAGCAAACGCTGTGCATAAGCTGACACACGCAAACTCCACTGTCGCATAACGCGTTGTTCTACAGGGTGTCCGCCGCGGACTGAAAGACCTTCGCTCACTTCATCGTTTGCCAACACTGTTCCGAGAGCCGGACACCAGTTTACTTTTAAATCCGCCAGATAAGCAATGCGGTAGTTCAGTAATGTTTCCTGCTGATCCTTTTCCGTCATGGATTTCCACTCATCGGCTGTAAAAGACAATTCATTGATACAAGCAATATTCAAATCTTTTGTTCCCTGAAGTTCAAATACTTCAACCAATTCAGAAATTGGTCTGGATTGATGAGCATCATTACAAAAATACGAGTTGAACATTTGAATAAATGCCCATTGAGTCCAGTGGTAATAATCAGGCTCACAGGTGCGAATTTCACGATCCCAGTCGTAACAAAACCCTATTTTTTCCAATTGTTCCCGGTAGCGGGCAATATTTATTTTTGTTGTGACAGCCGGGTGTTGGCCGGTTTGAATGGCATATTGTTCAGCCGGCAAACCGTAAGCGTCATAACCCATTGGATGAAGTACATTGAAGCCTTGCAAGCGTTTGTAGCGACTGAAAATATCGGAAGCAATATAACCAAGTGGATGACCAACGTGTAATCCTGCTCCCGAAGGATAAGGAAACATATCCAAAACATAATATTTTGGTTTGTTTTTATCGATGTCGGTTTTATAAGTTTGATTTTTTTTCCAGTAATCCTGCCACTTTTTTTCTATTTCTCCGAAATTGTACTCCATAATGTATTGGTAATTAATAAGAAAGGGTGATGTAAAATATGTTGATAGATTTTTATAAAACATGCAAAATTAATCAATTTAGCCGAATAATTAATTCGTTTTCAAGCTAATTATCATAATCAATGTTTTTTAATGCTCGAGTAGCAAGACTCTTTAAAAAAAATGATTATTTTTGTCGGTTAAATCTTTAAATCTAGAAAAAATGCCGATTCAACCTCATCAAATAGAATTTAAAGTTCCGGAACCAACTTTAAGAAGATTACCATGGTATCTTGCTTATACTCAGTTAGTTCTGAAGGAAGGGGAATTGTACCTTTCTTCAACTCAGATTGCAAAAAATATTGCAGTTGATGCATCAATGGTGGCAAAAGATTTATCGTATGTGAACATAACCGGCAAAACCAGAGTGGGTTATGATGTAAAAGAGCTTGTGGATATTTTGGAGGCATTTTTGGGATTTACAAATTCACACAAAGCATTCTTGTTTGGTGTTGGGAGTTTGGGAGGAGCTCTGATGCATGATAATGGATTAGAGCAATTCGGTTTGGAAATTGTAGCAGGTTTTGACGTAAAGTATGAATTATCAGGCACTAGCATTAATCATATTCCTATTCATCATATTGATCGTTTTGCCGATTTGCAAAAGAAAACAGGGATTAATATAGGCGTTTTAACTGTTCCTGTAGAAAAAGCACAAATGGTATCAGAATTAATGATTGAAGGTGGAATTCAGGCGATTTGGAATTTTACTCCGTTTCGGATTCGTGTACCTGAAAATGTTATCGTACAAAACACTTCCATATATGCTCATTTAGCAGTCATGTTTAACAGATTGAATGCAATAAAAGAAGATGAAAAGAAGCGAATACAAAATCAAAAACAAAACAAGTTAAAATGAAAATATTTGCAATTGGTCAAAATTATATTGAACACAATAAAGAACTAAATAGTAAAAACCCTACTGAACCAGTGGTTTTTATGAAACCTGATACCGCCATTTTAAAAAATAACAAACCTTTCTTTATTCCTGATTTTTCAAAAGATTTACATTACGAAACAGAACTGATTTTCAAGTTCAACCGGATTGGGAAAAATATAGATTCAAAATTTTCGCATCGTTATTTTGCCGAAATTGGCTTGGGTGTTGATTTCACTGCCAGAGATTTACAACGAAAACTAAAAGCTGAAGGAAAACCATGGGAGGTTTGTAAAGCTTTTGATAATTCGGCTGTTATTGGTAATTTCTTGCAAGTTGAAACGTTGGGTGATATTCAAAATATTGAATTTCATTTAGATATCAATGGAAAAACAGTTCAAAAAGGAAATTCAAAAGACATGATATTTCCTGTAAATGAACTAGTAGCCTATGTTAGTCGTTTCTTTACAATTAAGATTGGTGATATACTTTTTACAGGAACACCTGTAGGAGTAGGATCTGTCTCTATTGGTGATCATTTGGAAGGGTATATTTACGATATTAAAATGTTTGATTTTTATGTTAAGTAATTTTATTATTAATGCTTACTAACAATAATATAAAGCATAATACGTTACTTTTATGTCCTGTTATTTTAAATTCATGAAATAAATTTTAGATGAAAGTCAGACTATATATTATCGTATTTTTTTGTTTGTTTATACTTAGATTATCTGCTCAGAATCAGCACGTAAGTTCAATTAGTATTGCATGGCAAGGCGTTGAAAAAGTCTCTTTGGATTCTTCATCAATTAAACTGATTAGTTTTTCAGGTGCTCAATATCCAAATGATAATAGATTACCGTATTTTAACAAAAGGATAATTGCTGATTCACATCAGGTTTATTCAGTAAAAGTAATTAATCAGGTTTATATTCCCGTGACAACCGAAGAAAGTAAAGTTATCGGAACATCTCAGTTTGGTAATGAACCTGAAATAGTTTCAAAAACATTGCAAAGTCGTGGCACAAGCTATTTCGACGTCAGCGTTTTACCTTTTATCAGCAAAGATGCTAAAGTTTTAAAGTTGAAATCATTTGATTTGCAGATAAATAGTGTAAATTCAGCTCAAAAAGTAGCAGCGATAAATAATCGTACTTACGCTACAAACTCTGTTTTGGCTCAAGGGAAATTTGTAAAAATTAGAGTTGTCAATACTGGAGTATACAAATTAACGTATGAGGATTTAGTTTCAATGGGAGTTGACCCTGCGAACGTGAGAATATTTGGTTATGGTGGAAATATATTGGATCAGAGTTTTGCTTCAAAAAAGATTGATGACCTTTCAGAGTTGTCAATTTACATGAATAATGGTGCTGACGGTATTTTCAACTCCGGTGATTATGTTTTGTTTTATGCTCAGGGTATAAATAAATGGGCTTATGACAGTTCAAAATCTATGTTTACCCATACTATTAATTCCTATTCTAAATACGGCTATTACTTTGTTACTTCTGATGCAGGTATAGGAAAGAAAATTTCAGATGAGGTGTTAACTGTTCCGGATGGCGCAACAATAAATCCTGTTGATGAATTTCTTGATTATCAGGTTTATGAGAAAGATTTACAAAATCTAACAAGTTCAGGAAAAGAGTTCTATGGCGAAACTTTTAATGATGTTTTGTCTTATAATTTGCCGTTTAGTTTTCCAAATCCAGTTAATTCAAATTCAACAATTGTTCGTCTGGATGTGGCGGGGTCAACTTCAACTGCTTCAAATTTCACACTTACGCTAAATGGAACACAGGCTAAAACTCTTACAGTATCAGCAAGGACTCAAGGTGATAATTATGAGCAAGCTAAAGGTGCTTCAAGTATTTTCACTTTTACTCCATTACAGAACAATACTTTTAATTTTAATATTTCATTTACAAAATCAGTTACATCTTCTGTTGGATATTTGAATTATCTTGAAGTGAATGCTCGTAGACAATTAGTAATGAGTGGATCTGCCATGCAGTTTCAAAATATTGATTATCTTGGTAGTGGTACATATAATAAGTATTTGCTTAGTAATACGAATTCAAATGTTCAAATTTGGGATATCACAGATCCTCAAAATATTAGCAATATAAAAGCTTCGAGATTAAATAATACTGATACTTTGTCATTTGTGGATTCCGGCAATGACTTGAAAAGCTATATTGCCATCGACCCAACAACTGGGAGTGATTTTTCAAAACCTGAAATTATTGGAACTGTTCCAAATCAAAACATCCATGCAATTATGCAGTCTGATTTGGTTATAATATCTCATCCCAATTTTCTCACACAGGCTCAGAATCTGGCTCAGGCTCACAGAGATAAAGATAATCTAACTGTATCAGTTGTTACTACAGATCAGGTATATAATGAATTTTCATCAGGAACACCCGATGCAACAGCTTATAGATGGATTATGAAAATGCTTTATGATAGAGCGTTGAATTCAAATAACACATTGAATATGCCAAAATATTTGTTGTTGTTTGGAAGAGGATCTTATGATAACAGAAAAATTATTTCAAACTCTGGCGATAATTATATTTTAACGTATCAGGCAGAAAATTCATTGGTTACAACTTTATCATACACTACAGATGATTATTTCGCATTGTTGGATGATAATGAAGGAAGTCAGATACCTGCTAATCTTATGGATATCGGTGTGGGTCGTTTGCCGATAACTACAGTTCAGCAAGCAACAGATGTTGTTAATAAGACTATTGGATACATTAACAATACCGATAAAGGAAGCTGGAAAAATCAACTTTGTTTTCTTGCGGATGATGGAGATGCAGCTCTTCACATGAAGCAGGCTGATAGTATAGCAGTTTCTAATGCACGAAACTTCCCGTCTTATCAGTTAAATAAAATATATTTAGATGCTTATAATCAAGAAGTAAGTGCAAGCGGTCAATCGTATCCAGTAGCAAAAACACAGGTATTGAATTTAATTCAAAATGGTATTTTTTTGTTAGACTTTACTGGTCATGCGGGAGCTACCGGTTTGACAAATGAATCTGTAATCTCACTGGCAGATGTAAAGAAAATGTCAAATAAACACTTACCGTTTATGATAGGGGCAACTTGTGATTTTCTTCAATTTGATGTTCAGACAGTTTCAGGAGGTGAACAGTTTGTTTTGAACCCCAATGGTGGTGGTATCGGAATTTTATCTGCTGCAAGGCCAGTATATGCTTCTCAGAATTTTACACTTAACAAACTTGTTTGCGATAATCTTTTTAAAAAACAGAATGGTAAAGAGTTAAGATTAGGAGATATAATTTCAACAGCAAAAAATAATGTTGGAACAGAGATTAACAAACTTTCGTATATGTTTATGGGTGATCCTGCTGTTAGATTAAATTTCCCCACAAATTTTAAGGTAATAACAAGTAAAGTAAATAAGAACACTACTTTTGGCAATGATACACTTAGAGCTTTGTCGGTAGCTACAGTAGAAGGTTATATTGCTGATGAAAATGGTGATACAATTACTGATTTTAATGGGACATTACATGCCGAAGTTTATGATAAAGTTCAGAAGATTACAACTTTGAATAATGAAGGTGATGGTTCAATGACATATTCAGATCGACCTAATACTTTATTTTCGGGCAATGCAGATGTTAAGAATGGTATTTTTACGTTTGTTTTCATGTTACCAAAAGATATTAAGTATAATTATGGAGGTGGACGTATTAATTATTATGCAGCAGATGAAACAAAGAATGTAGAAGCACAGGGATTTTTTGAAAACTTTACAGTTGGAGGTACAGATAAAAATTCCATATATGAAACAGATGGACCTGTTGTTAATTTATATCTTAATTCTGATGGATTTGTTTCCGGGGATAAGGTAAATGAATCCCCGTTATTTGTAGCCAATGTAAGTGATACTCATGGTATAAATACTGTTGGTAGTGGAATTGGTCATGATGTAAGTTTAACAATAGATCAAGATCCTACTCAATCTTATATTTTGAATGATTATTTTGAAGCTTCAGCTAATAGTTATACTAGTGGAACTGTAAAATATAAACTGCCACAAATGCTAGATGGAAAACATACACTTTCATTTAAAGTTTGTGATTTGTTGAATAACTCAACAACTAGTACCGCTGAATTTGAAGTAGTTACAGGACTAGCACCACATATTCTTTCAATAAGCAATTATCCAAATCCAGTTTCAACCAAGACTAACATTATTGTGAAACATGACAGACCTGAAACAATTTTGAATACTTTAGTGGAAATATTTGATTTGTCTGGACGTAAAGTATGGTCATTCAGTCAATCCTCAGCAGATAATATAAGTTGGAACTTAATATCAAATGATGGACTAAAAGTTAAATCAGGTATTTATCTTTATAGGGTTAGTGTTAAAACATCGGATAGCGATGTTACTTCAAAAACCAATAAAATGTGGATTGTTGAACAATAATTTCAATTTTCTACGTTTAAATAATCAGTTTCTTAATTAATTTTTGTAATATTGCACCCTCAAAAAAAAATAGAATTCCGAATGAAAAATAGCCTATTAATTCTGTGTTTATTATTATTCTTTTCGATTACCATTTTCTCACAAACATCAAATAACCCAATAGTTACTGCAGTGCCATCTCTCTCAATTGCTCCT
Organism: Paludibacter sp.; assembly: GCA_037134195.1. Lineage (GTDB taxonomy): Bacteria > Bacteroidota > Bacteroidia > Bacteroidales > Paludibacteraceae > Paludibacter. The sequence goes on from JBAXMR010000075.1 coordinate 6,901, forward strand.
GATGCTAGAGGAGGTGGTATGGGTGATGTAGGTGCAGCAACAACTCCTGATGTAAATTCACAGTATTGGAATCCTGCCAAATATGTTTTTTTGGATAGTGAAACTGGTGTTTCATTATCATATACTCCGTGGTTGAGAAAACTTGTAGGTGATATTGATTTAGCTTATTTGTCAGGTTATTATAAATTTGATCAACGTCAGGCATTAAGTATGTCACTTCGGTATTTTTCATTAGGTGATATTACTTTAATGGATCAACTTGGAATTCCACAAGGTTCAGCTCACCCAAATGAGTTGGCTGTTGATGCTGCCTATTCACGTAAACTTTCTGATAATCTATCGGCTTCTGTTGCACTACGTTTTATTTATTCCGATTTAAATAATGGAATGAATCTTTCCGGAGGAACAGAAATGTATCCTGGCATGGCGGTTGCTGCTGATATTGCCAGCTATTACAAAACAACTATTCCACTTCAGGGAGTTGATGGAACATTGGGTATTGGGCTAAATATATCAAATATCGGGTCGAAAATATCGTATGATGGAAATTCTACATCTAACTTTATTCCAACCAATATGCGACTTGGAGGTTCATTCGATTATCCGATAGATAATTACAATAAAATTTCTGTTAGTGCAGATATTAACAAGTTACTTGTGCCTACTCCAAAGCTTAATGCAACCTCTGAGGATATTCAGGCTTATAATGATATGTCACCTTTGACAGGAATATTCAATTCGTTTTCGTATGCACCAGGAGGTTTTGCAGAAAAGCTTCAGGAAATTATGTGGTCAGTTGGTGCTGAATATGCCTATAATAATCAGTTTTTTGTACGCGGTGGGTATTTCAATGAAAGTCAATACAAAGGAAATAGAAAATATTTTACAGCTGGTGCAGGATTTAAACTAAATGTTTTCCAACTAGACGCATCGTATGTGATTTCTACTTCTCAAACTAATCCATTGGATCAAACACTTCGTTTCTCACTTTCGTTTGACTTATTTGGATTAAAGAATCTAGTAAAATAATTATTCAAGTCATTTCCATGAGGAGTGGAGCATGAAATTTGGACTTTAAAAATATTGAAACGGCTGAATGCTTCCATTAGGTTGACTTCAACCGTTTTTTAATATGACTAATAAATTATGAATTCTATTCGGGTTGGTTTCGGTTACGATGTACATGCTTTTGCTCCTGACAGAGAATTATGGCTTGGTGGAATTAAAATTGACTTTAAGGTTGGTTTACTTGGTCATTCAGATGCAGATGTATTAATTCATTCGCTTTGTGACGCATTATTGGGTGCTGCTAACTTGCGTGATATAGGTTTCCATTTTCCGGATACGTCCGGTGAATTTAAGAATATTGACAGTAAAATTCTTTTGACCAAAACAATTTTTCTACTCAGGTCAAAGGGTTATGAGTTTGGGAATGCTGATTGCACGGTTTGTGCTGAACAACCAAAACTAAATCCACATATTCCTGATATGCAAAGTTGTCTGGCAGAAGTTATGGGGGTTGATATAGATTCAATCTCAATAAAAGCTACTACAACTGAAAAGCTAGGATTTGTAGGTCGTCAGGAAGGAATAGCTGCATACACTACTGTACTAATTTACAGGTTAAAAGAACTTTTTTCTGATTAATTTGTTTTTACTATTAATATATATAAAAACTCTATTGGATTTTATGATGTATTGTTTCAGCTTATGATTATTTTTGCACCACTAAAATAATAACCATTAAAAAAATATAAGATTATGTCAGTATTAGTAGGAAAGAAAGCCCCGAAATTTAATGCAAAAGCAGTAATTAACGGTGGCGAAATTGTAGAAAACTTTTCATTAGAACAGTTTGTAGAGAAAAAGTATGTTGTTTTTTTCTTTTATCCTGCAGACTTTACTTTTGTTTGTCCAACAGAATTAATAGCATTTGAAGAAAAATCAGCTGAATTTGCTTCACGCAATACAGTTATTGTTGGAGCTTCAACCGACTCTGAATTTTCACATTGGAAATGGCTACAGACCCCTCAAAAACAAGGTGGTATACAAGGTGTGAAATATCCGTTAGTCGTTGACCAATCATTAAATATATCAAAAGATTACGATGTGCTCATTGGAACTGATGAATACGATGAAGAAGGAAACGTTGTATTAGTAGGCGAACCCAAAGCATATCGTGGTTTATTTTTAATCGATAAACAAGGAGTTGTTCGTCATCAACTTGTAAATGATTTACCTTTGGGACGTAACGTTGACGAAGTACTTCGAATGATTGATGCTTTGCAATTTACTGAAGAGTATGGAGAAGTTTGTCCTGCAAACTGGAAGAAAGGTGATAAGGCTCTACAGGCTACACAGGAGGGTATTTCAAGTTATTTATCAGAAAAATAAATTGTTAGTAAATAATTTTGTATTCCTGAATCGCTGCAATGATAAAACATTGCGGCGATTTTTTTTAATTTTATTCATGGAATTAACGATTTATAGCATTAATTCATTATATTTGTTGTTGAAATCAATTTTTGACCAAAAAATGAAAAACAGACTCTACTTTTTAATTTTTGTCATGCATTTTTTTGTACCTATTTCGGCACAAAAATTTGTATGGAACGCTAATTTGAATTATTTTTTTGATAATACAGAATATGCAAAATCGACAATTGCAAAAGACCAAACTATGACCGGAGTACATATTGCTCCAGAATTTGGATTGGCTTTTGATTCGATACATTCGCTTTATGCAGGTGTAGATTTACTCAAAACGGCTGGTTCACAAAATGTTATTGACAATATTCAACCAATAGCATATTACAAATTCCAAAACCGTAAAATATCATTTTATGCCGGAGCATTTTCCCGATTAGAATTGCTCTCTAATTATTCCGATTTGTTTTTTCAGGATTCAGTCAATTATTACAGACCCACATTAACCGGTATTTTTTGGCAAGTTGGAAGGAAAGAATCCTTTTTTAATTTGTGGTTAGACTGGAATGGACATCAGACATCCTCTGTTCGTGAAACATTTTTTGTCGGAGCTTCTGCTCATAAGAAAATAGGAATGTTATTCACTGATTTTCAGTCATATATGTTTCATTTTGCTAATACCCGACCTATGAATCTTTCATATAGTGTTTGCGATAATTTACTTGCTCATCTTTCGGTAGGAGTTGACTATTCAAATAATACTGGACTTGATACTTTACTTTTTGCTGCAGGAATATTAGCTGGTGGAGAACGTGACCGTGCTTTGTTAAATGGAAGCTATTTCCCAATCGGGGTTGTATTTCGATTAAATGCAGAATACAAGGGCTTTGGAACTCAAAATATGCTTTATACAGGGAATGCTCGCGATGTATTTTACAACAAGTATAATAATGAATTTTATTGGAATAATCCATTTCTCCGTTCAGGATTTTACTTACAAAGTAAATGGTATTTAGATGTTATTCGTAGTCAGTCGGTTAATGGAAAACTCAGTATGAATCTGCAGTTTTCGCAAGGGAAAATGATGTTTGAGCAGGTTTTTACTCTGAAAGCTAAGTTAAATAGTTCGTCAAAACTCAATACAAAGTCTAAACCAACTTTCATGACCAATTGGTTTAAATAATTTCCAATTAATCAATTTCCAATTAATCGCTTATCACTAATTATTTATCACTAAGTATCATGTTAGTAAAAACTTTTGGTTCTGCAGTTCAAGGTATTAATGCAACTATTGTAACGATAGAAGTAAACGTTAGTCAAGGAATTCGCTTTTTGCACGTAGGATTGCCTGATAATGCAGTTAAGGAAAGTCATGAACGTATAGCTTCAGCACTTGATTATACTGGTCATAAATTTCCTCGAAAACAAATAGTTATTAATATGGCACCTGCTGATATACGTAAAGAAGGATCAGCTTATGATTTGCCATTGGCCATTGGCATTATGGCTGCTGATGAGAAAATAAAATCTGACGAATTGGATAAATATGTGATAATGGGTGAATTGTCGCTTGACGGTGGTTTACAACCAATAAAAGGAGTATTACCCATTGCCATTAAAGCCCGTGAGGAAGGTTTCAAAGGATTTATTTTACCGAAACAAAATGCGCGTGAAGCTGCTGTGGTAAGTAATATGGTTGTTTATGGCGTAGAAAATATTACTGAAGTAATCGATTTTTTTGCAGGCAAATCTACCCTTGAGCCTACCATTGTAAATACACGTGAAGAGTTCTTTAGTAATCTGAATCATATCGAGATTAATTTTGGTGATGTAAAAGGTCAGGAAAATGTGAAACGTGCATTGGAAGTGGCTGCTGCAGGTGGACATAATATAATTATGGTTGGTCCTCCCGGTGCAGGAAAATCAATGCTTGCCAAGCGCATTCCTACAATTTTGCCCCCATTGACCCTTCACGAAGCACTGGAAACTACAAAAATTCATTCTGTTGCCGGAAATATTGACAGTAATACATCACTTATTTCACAAAGACCTTTCCGCAGCCCGCACCATACAATTTCAGATGTCGCTTTGGTTGGTGGCGGTACATTTCCACAACCAGGGGAAATATCGTTGGCCCATAATGGTGTTCTTTTTCTGGATGAATTACCGGAATTCAAAAGAACCGTTCTAGAGGTAATGCGTCAGCCACTCGAAGACAGGAAAATCTGTATTTCACGGGCTAAGTTTGCCATCGAATATCCGGCCAGTTTTATGTTAGTAGCTTCAATGAACCCATGTCCTTGCGGATACTATAATCACCCTGATCGCGATTGTGTCTGTGCACCTGGTGTGGTTCAGAAATACCTCAGTCGCATTTCAGGTCCATTACTCGACCGAATTGATATTCATATCGAGATTGTTCCTGTACCTTTCGAAAAACTTTCGGAGATGAAAGATTCTGAAAGTAGTGAAGTAGTTCGCGACCGTGTGATTAAAGCTCGTCAGATTCAGGAATTACGTTTTAAAGAAATTGATGGTGTGTATTGCAATGCACAGATGTCGTCAAAACAAATGCGAACTTTTGCCCAAATTGATAAAGCAAGTTCTGAATTGCTTAAAAATGCCATGCAACGCCTTAATCTGTCAGCACGTGCTTACGACCGAATCATCAAAGTGGCACGAACCATTGCGGATTTGGAAGATTCTGAACATATTTTATCCAATCATATAGCAGAAGCAATTAATTACCGGAATCTGGATAGAGAGGGCTGGGCAGGATAACAGATACTTTGAAAATAATTAAAAACTTTCAATCTGTAAAATTGATTTTTGAAAATAGAAAATCAGTTTCTATAATACGAAAATGATTGTTTTAGATTGTCAGTAATGAATCTTTTAATCAAAGACAAAAATTTATGTTTATAATCCAAATCACCCTCAAAGGCGTAGCCGCCGAACTTACGCTTGGCAGTTATATGCCAAAAGACGCCACTATTTTCAATAACTGGGAAGATTTTTATCATTTCAACGATTTGATTCATGCGTCGCAATTGCTGGCTGAACATATTTCAGAAATAGAAATTCGTCAGGACGAAGAACTGATTTTTACAGGAAAAATTCCGCCAAGTCAGTTCAAGGCTCAGAAAAGCAGTTCGCCGGTATTGACGCAAAAGGCTTTATACCTTCGCACAGAATGTGCAGAGCAGGCTGTATATCAGTGTGAGTTTGAGGTGGATCAATTTGATAAGATGAAACTGATGTTCGAAACACAGGATTATGATTTGCTGTTTAAAGTGGGCAGTTCTTTTCTTTCGAAAGTGAATTACGAAGGCAAAGAATTAAACCTGGACTGGGTGAGTGGCAAGTCGCTGGGAAATATATGCTTGCTTTGTCGTGCTGAAAATGGTTATTTGGTGCCGGTTTATGATGCGGTGAGGAAGATAGCAGAAAGCAGCAAGCAGCAAGCGGTTGAGAGAAAAAGCACTTAATAAAAAATGGCATTCATCCTATTGATAGAAAATTTCTATTTAGTTATTAATTTAAGTAGTTAAACTATTTTATAACTCTTTTGTTCTATTATTAAAATTAAAGAAATTAGGTATGAAGAGATATAGTTTAGTTTTAGTTATTTTACTTTTTGTGATACACGCTTTTGCTCAAAAAGGCAGTATTAAAGGCAGAGTTTACGATGCCAAGACCAATCAACCGCTTGAATTTGCATCGATTTTAGTTCAGGGAACAAGTATTGGATCAACTTCCGACCTCGATGGAAATTACATTTTTACAGGTATTGAACCGGGTTTTAAACGTTTAATGATTAGTTTGGTGGGTTATCAGACCACTGTTTCTGCTGAAATTCAGGTTCAGGGAAATCAAACCACATTTATCGATATTCCGGTGAACGAAACGGCTGTTCAGCTCAAAGAAGTAACCGTACGTCAAAATCAGGTTTTGAAAAAAATAGAAAGTCCGCTTTCTTCGCTGACCATTGGTGTTCAGGAAATTGAAAAAACTGCCGGTGCTAACCGCGATGTATCGAAAGTGATTCAGACTTTGCCCGGCGTTGGAGTTACGGACCCTAACCGGAATGACTTGATTGTGCGTGGTGGTGGTCCTTCTGAAAACGTGTTTTATCTGGATGGCATTGAAATTCCGGTTATTAATCACTTTGCCACACAGGGGTCATCGGGCGGAACGGTGGGAGTTATAAATCCCGATTTTGTGCGCGATATTAATTTTTATACCGGAGCTTTTCCGGCAAGTAAGGGTAATGCGCTTAGTTCGGTTATGGATATAAAGGAAAAGGATGGGAGCAAAGACCGACTGCACACCAAACTTTCGGTAGGTGCTTCGGATGCTGCCCTCACGCTCGATGGCCCACTTGGGAAAAACACTACATTCATTGTTTCAGCTCGCCAATCCTATCTTCAATTCCTTTTTGCAGCCATTGGATTGCCATTTTTACCTACCTATAACGATTTTCAGGTAAAAGTAAAAACTCAGATTGATAGCAAGAATGAAATCACTTTTTTGGGAATTGGAGCTATTGACAACGATGCATTGAATCTGGGAATTAAAAATCCAACCGAAAGTCAGGCTTATCTGCTGGCTTATTTACCTACCTACATTCAATGGAATTATACGATTGGTGCGGTTTACAAACATTTTGCCGATACGCATTACGATACTTGGGTGTTGAGCCGAAATATGCTTCGGAATACCAATTTCAAGTATTTGGATAATGATATGACAAAAGCAAAAACCTCGGATTACAAATCAGACGAAGCTGAAAACAAGATTCGTTTTGAACGAAATTATCCCGATTTACCTATAAAATTATCATTTGGTGCCGGACTAAAATACTCACATTACACCAATTCAACAAGTCGTCAGATTTACTTTAATAATATGGTTTCAAAACTTGATTATAATACTACCATTAGTTTATTTGGTTATCAGGCTTTTGCTCAGGCTTCAAAAGAGCTTTTAGACGATAGATTGAAACTATCGTTAGGAATAAACACTTTAGGAATCAATTTCAATCAAAATATGCTGAATCCGCTCAATCAATTGTCGCCACGGTTTTCGGTTTCGTATGCACTTTCCGATAAATTTGATTTGAATGGGAATGTAGGTCATTATGCACAACAACCTGCTTATACAACCCTTGGATATCGTGATTCGACCAATGGTGTGTTGGCAAATAAAAATGAAAATCTCAGATACACAGTTTCCGATCAGGCTATAGCCGGTTTTGAATATCGGCCAATGGAAAATATGCGCTTAAGTGTGGAAGGATTTTACAAATCATACAATTATTATCCGCTTTCTGTGGGTGATGGCTTGAGTATTGCCAGCAAAGGAACGAGTTTTGGACAAGTTGGCGATGAGGAAATTGTTTCAACAGGAAAAGGTCGTGCTTATGGTGTAGAAATATTGTATAAAATTATGGAGATGAAGAAATTGAACGTAACTGCTACTTACACTTATTTCCGGAGTGAATTCACCAATTCGGCGGGTGTATACCTATCGTCTTCGTGGGATACTCGTCAATTGTTCAACTTAATTGCCAGTTATAAATTGCCAAAAAACTGGAATGTGGCTGCCCGATGGAGGTTTGTTGGTGGTGCGCCTTACACCGCAATTAGTTCGGCTTCATACTTGAAAACGGTATGGGATATAACAAAACGACCCATTCTGGATTATAGCAATTTCAATAAAAACCGATTACCTGACACACATCAACTGGACATACGTATTGATAAGGAATTTTATTTCAAAAAATGGGTGTTAAATTTTTATACCGATATTCAGAATGTGTACAATTTTAAAACTCAGGGAGTACCTAATTATACCAATTTGGATACTGGAGTGTCAGATGCTAATGGCAACAAAGTATATTCACCTGTTTCAGATTCTAAAGATCCTTCAAAATATGTGTTACGCACCATTGATAACTTTGCCGGAACAATTTTACCCACAATTGGGTTAATTATTAAAATATAATTCAGTTTATAGTTCATAATTCATAGTTTATTAAATGAAAACAAAAATCATAACCGGAACAATGTTGCTATTTTCAATAGTAATTTTTGCTCAAAAGAAAAAGGAAGTTTTCTCGCAGGAAAACTATGGTGTAAATAATTTAGGAACTGCCATTTCCATTCAGTTTGAAAAAGGAACAGAACATAACCATCCGCTTTTTGCAATATGGCTTGCCGACGAGAAAGGAAACTATATTCAGACTTTGTATGTGTCTGAAAGTATTGGAAAAGGTGTTTTTCACCGCGTCAATCGCAAAATAGGTCAGTGGAAAGCAGGTGATATTCAACGTCCCGCTACGTTGCCATATTGGGCGCACCAACGGGGTATCTTGAATGAATTTGGCACCTACATGCCGACTCCAAAACAACCGGTGGCTGATGCATATACTGGTGCAACTCCTTCAGCTTCATTCGTTTTGCACACCAAAACAGATAAGCCTTTGAAAGGAAAATATACAATTATGTTGGAGCTTAATCAATCGTGGGACTGGAATGAATACTGGACTAATGACAAATATCCTAACGATAAGGAATACAAAACCTCCAGTCAACCGGCATTGGTTTATTCTGTAGATGTTGATACTGATATTCCAACTCAGGAATATGTGCTGAAAGTAATAGGTCACAGTCATTATTCGGGTGCAGATGGTAGTTTGGATACTGATTTGAGCACCATGACCACTGCACTGAAAATTGCAAAGAAAATTACAGTAAAATTAGAGTGATGTTATAAGAAATATCTCTATTATGGTACAAGTTTTAAATACCTATTTATGAAGAAATAAACTACTGTTAATCGGGTACGGTAACAGTAAGAAGTGTATTTATAAAATCTGTGTATTAATTTCCAATTTTTTTTAGTAGGATTCAGTTATCCATAAACTATTTCACATTTATTTATCTGCAATAGTTTGATATGAAATTTTATGTTGATTTTTTGAATGTTTATTTTTAAATTTTGTATGTTTTTAAACTCAAATTGATTTAGTGGTTTTCAACACCACTAAAAAACAAAAAAAGTGTTTTAAATTATAAATTTAAAACACTTTTAGGATATTACGTTTTTAATTTTTTAGCGTCATTTATTTACTCTGAATTGTTGGTTTCCGTTTACAAGAAAATCTACAATTTGTTTAGCTGCAGCAATTCCGGCATTGATATTAGCTTCAGAGGTCTGTGCGCCCATTTTCTTTGGAGTGGTAAAGTAACGACCAGCCAGTTTTTCTGTCATTTCAGTATTATTACCCGGTTCAATATCAGTCACATATTTGAAATCGGGACGAGCTATCATAAAGTCCAGAATTCCTTGTTCATCAATCACTTCCTTACGTGCTGTATTTACCAGCACAGCACCTTTTGGCATACGGGCAAGTAATGCTGGATTAATTGATTTTTTTGTTTCTGGTGTGGCAGGTATATGCACAGAAACAATATCACAGGTTGTATACAATTCTTCAACTGACTTCAATGGTTTTACTGCATCGTTAGTCATTACAATTTCAGGGCAATAAGCATCGTAAGCATAAAGTTCCATCCCAAAACCTTTGGCAATTCGGGCTACGTTGCGACCAACATTACCATAAGCATGAATACCAAGTTTTTTACCCATGAGTTCAGTTCCGGAAGTTCCGTTATAGAAATTACGAATAGCATAAATGAGCATACCAAAAACCAGCTCAGCCACTGCATTTGCATTTTGTCCAGGGGTGTTCATCACGCAAACTCCGGCAGCTGTAGCTGCTTCTAAATCTACATTATCGTAACCGGCACCTGCACGAACCACAATTTTCAGTTGTTTAGCGGCAGCAATAACTTCCGTATCAATTATGTCGCTGCGAATGATGATTGCATTTGCATCTGCAACGGCATCAAGCAATTGTTGTTTTTCGGTATATTTTTCAAGCAAAGCAAGTTCAAAACCTGCAGCTTCAATTTCCGTGCGAATTCCCTCCACTGCAATCTTTGCAAACGGTTTATCGGTAGCAATTAATACTTTCATAACAAATCAGTTTGAAAGTTTGAAAGTTCGAAAGTTTAAAGTCTGTTCTTAACTACCGACTATAAACTATAAACTACAAACTATATTAATGTTGTTTTTCAAATTCGTGCATGCAATCAACAAGTGCCTGAACACTTTCAATCGGCATGGCATTATAAATAGAAGCACGGAAACCTCCCACAGAGCGGTGACCTTTAATTCCATCCATTCCGGCTTCCTGAGCAAATTTTTGGAAATCGGCTTCAAATGCTGCATATTCCGGTTTCATAACGAAACAAACATTCATGCGTGAACGGTCTTCTTTGGCAGCCGTTCCAACAAACATTTTGCTGTTATCAATGGCATTGTAAAGCAAATCGGCTTTCGCAATGTTTTTCTTTTCCATTTCAACTAATCCACCGTTTGCTTTCAGCCAGCGTAATGTTTCCATAGCACTGTAAATTGGCAAAACCGGAGGCGTATTAAACATTGAACCTTCGGCAATATGTGTTTTGTAGTTCAACATACTTGGAATATAGCGTGATACTTTTCCGAGCAATTCGTCTTTTACAATCACAAATGCCAAACCTGCAGGTGCCAGATTTTTTTGAGCACCACCGTAAATGATCCCGTATTTTGAAACATCCATCGGACGTGAGAATATATCAGACGACATATCGGCAACCAAAGGCACCGGAGAATCTATATCATTCAAAAGTTCAGTTCCGTAAATTGTATTATTGGTTGTGATATGGAAATAATCAGCATCAGCTGGAATTACATAATCTTTAGGAATAAAAGTATAGTTGGCATCTTTCGATGAAGCAACTTCTACCACTTCACCAAAACCTTTGGCTTCTTTCATAGCCTTATTTGCCCACACACCGGTGTTCAGATAAGCTGCTTTCTTTTCGAAAAGGTTGAATGGAACCATGCAAAATTGCATGCTGGCACCACTGCCTAAAAACAGTACAGAATAACCTTCAGGAATATTCAATAATTCAATAAATAATTCTCTGGCTTCGGCAATTACTGCTTCAAAACCTTTCGAACGGTGGCTGATTTCCAATACAGAAAGTCCTGATCCATTGAAATCTAAGACTGCCTGAGCTGTTTTTTCGATAACTTCGCGTGGCAAAATAGAAGGTCCCGCACTAAAATTATGTTTTTTCATACTATAAATATATGTTTGTTTTGATAGTTTTATCTCTAATTTTGAAAACACAAAAGTACTAAAATTTCAGCACCTGACACGTTAATAAAATGGGTTTTTATAAACTTTTGGGATTGATAGTTTATAAACATGCAATATCAATTCAAAAACAGCATGATTATGCACAACCCCAAAATATGTGTGCAAAAAATAACAGAGAATTTACTTACCTGTTATAATTCTCTTAACTTCATTTAACTTATTGAGTGCTTCAACCGGAGTAAGATTATTAATGTCGAGATTTTTAATTTCATCACGGATTTGTTCCAAAACAGGATCATCAAGTTGGAAAAAACTAAGCTGATAACCTTCGCGATTCTCGGCGATTTCGCCAATCGGTTTTGATACACCTGTTTGCCGATTATCGGTTTCTAATTGTTTGAGAATCTGCTCCGAACGTTTTACAATGCTTTGCGGCATTCCGGCCATTTTTGCCACATGAATACCAAAACTGTGTTCACTTCCACCTCGAACGAGTTTGCGGAGGAAAATCACCTTTTTATCCACTTCTTTCACCGAAACATTGTAGTTTTTAATACGGTGGAACGATTTTTCCATCTCATTCAATTCGTGATAGTGCGTGGCAAAAAGCGTTTTTGCTTTGCAGGTTCCGTGTTCGTGAATATACTCCACAATAGCCCAGGCAATGGAAATGCCATCGTAGGTACTTGTACCGCGTCCAAGTTCATCGAATAGTACCAAACTACGATTGGAAAGATTGTTCAAAATGCTGGCAGCTTCATTCATTTCCACCATAAAAGTCGATTCACCCTGCGAAATATTGTCACTCGCTCCTACTCTGGTGAAAATTTTATCTACCACACCAATTTTGGCACTCTCCACTGGCACGAAACAACCAATTTGCGCCATCAGCGTTATAATAGCCGTTTGGCGAAGCAATGCCGACTTACCTGACATATTAGGACCGGTAATGATGATAATTTGCTGCGTTTCGCTATCAAGATACACATCGTTGGCAATATAGGTTTCGCCGATAGGAAGTTGTTTTTCAATCACCGGATGGCGACCTTGTTTAATATCAAGTACATCTGTATCAGTTATTTCCGGCCGAACATATTTATTTTCTGCTGAAACTTTGGTGAATGACAATAGACAATCTAATTGGGCAATCAGGTTTGAATCCAGTTGAATAGCCGTAATATAATCTACCAAACTCAGCACCAGTTCATTGAAAAGCCGCGTTTCAATAGAAAGAATTTTTTCTTCAGCACCCAAAATCTTTTCTTCGTACACTTTTAGTTCCTGCGTAATATACCGTTCTGCATTCACCAGCGTTTGTTTCCGAATCCATGTTTCAGGCACTTTATCTTTGTGCATATTACGCACTTCGATATAATAGCCAAACACATTATTGAAACTGATTTTCAGACTTGGAATACCTGTCTCGGCACTTTCGCGCTCCTGAATTTGTTGCAGAAAATCCTTTCCGGAATAAGCCAATCGGCGCAATTCATCCAACTCTTCATCAATTCCGGGTTTGATTATACTCCCGCGATTAATCATTATGGGAGGATCGTTGCTTATTTCCTTTTCAATTTTATCTGAAATAACTGCACAAGCATTAAGTTGGTCGGCAATTTTCTTCAAAGTCAGATTATCACTTTCGGAACAAGCTAGTTTTATTGGTTCAATGGCTTTCAAAGCCACTTTCAACTGTACCACTTCGCGTGGATTGATACGGCCGACAGCCACTTTGGAAATAATGCGTTCCAAATCGCCAATCAATGCAATATTTTGTTCGAGTAATTGACGTAATTCCGGATTTTTGAAGAAATATTCGACCACACTGAGTCGCTCATTAATCGGTTTCACATCTTTCAACGGGAAAGCCAACCAGCGTTTCAGCATACGCGCACCCATTGGGCTTATTGTCTTATCAATAATATCTAAAAGCGTTTTCGCACCTTCATTTATCGAGCCGTAAAGCTCCAGATTGCGAACCGTAAAGCGGTCGAGCCACACAAATCGATCTTCTTCAATACGCGAAAGTGTGGTGATATGGCCGGTTTGCTGGTGATGAGTCTGATCCAAATAATGCATAATTGCACCGGCAGCCACCACGCCATTGGGTAAATTATCAACACCAAAGCCTTTCAGATTTTTAGTTTCAAAATGTTTCAGCAGACGTTCGTTGGCTGAATCTGGCGTGTAAGCCCAGTCTTCGAGTGCATAGGTAAAGAATTTTGTACCAAACAGTTCTTCAAAATCACGACGTTTACTCCGGTCGAAAAGCACTTCTTTCGGACCAAAACTGTTCAGCAATTTATCAATGTATTCGCCCGTTCCTTCGGCCACCAGAAATTCACCGGTAGAAATATCGAGAAACGAAACTCCTATTTTATTTTTATTAATGTAAACACTTGCCAAAAAATTATTTTCCTTGTGATTCAACGTGGTATCGCTATACGAAACACCGGGAGTAACTAATTCAGTTACACCACGTTTCACAATTTTCTTGGTTAGTTTTGGGTCTTCAAGCTGGTCGCAAATAGCCACACGCATACCGGCACGAACCAGTTTTGGAAGGTAAGTATCCAGTGCATGATGTGGGAATCCGGCCAGTTCAATCGTTTTTCCGGAACCATTTGCACGTTTTGTCAGCGTTATCCCCAATACCTGCGAAGCCCGAATGGCATCGGTTGAAAAAGTTTCGTAGAAATCACCACAACGGAAAAGCAGGATAGCATCAGGATGCTTCCCTTTTATCTCGTTGAATTGCTTCATCATAGGGGTTTCTACTATCTCGGAGTTCATAAAGTTTTTAAAGTTTATAAAGAAGAAAGTCTGGAGTTAAATTAAATCAGGGAGGAATACATTTTTCAAGCGAAAAGTAAAAATTGCAAATTAGAAAACAGAATAGAAAACTTTCAACTTTATGAACTTTATAAACTTTCTAACTAAATAACCCATCAATCGCAGCAATCATGCGCGACCACAAGAATTTTTTCTTCTCAATTTTGATATTTTCAATCATCATTTCAGAACGTTGATTTGCAAAGAAATCAACCAATGAATCAGCAATTTGCTTTGGATCTACATCAATCACATAGCCAACCTTTCCGTTAGGAATAATTTCGGCCAAACCACCCACATTGGTTACCAGCATAGGTTTTTCAAAATGATATGCAATCTGACTCACACCACTTTGAGTAGCTGTTCGGTAAGGTTGAGCCACCAAATCGGCAATGCTGAAATAATTTCGAACTTCGTTATCAGGGATGAATTTAGTACGCAATTCAACCACACTCTCAAGTTTCTTCTTTATGATTAACTCCAGATAGGGTTGTGGGTTTTCGTAAAACTCTCCCGCTACAATCAGTTTTACAGGAAATTTACGCAAGCGCTCATCCGCAAAAGCTTCGAGCAGCAAATCAAGTCCTTTATAATGTCGAATAAATCCAAAAAACAATATGTAGTTATTCTGATCATACAAGCCAAGTTTCATTGCCGCTTCTTTTTTGGTCAGCAAATCACCATAATGGTCGTAAATTGGGTGTGGCGAAACCACTTTGGGTTTATTTTGCTCATCAAACTGGTTGATATCAGCTACAACTGATTCGGCCATTGCAACAAAACCATCCATTGATTTTACAAAGTATTTGGGAAATAATTTATCCAAAATGGTTGGCTCGTGTGGGATCATATTATGAATCATACCCACCATTTTTGTTTTCTGACTGCGGGCAATTCGCGCAATTGTTCCAAAACAGGGAGCAATGAAAGCCATCCAGTAGCAAAAAATGACTTTATCCGGAGCTTTTTCTTTTATTTTTTTTCCGACTTTTATCCAGTTGAATGGATTCATCGAATGAATCAACCTACTTATTTTTATGTCATTAGGGGCAAATTCAGCTGAATACTGCGATTTCCCGGGAAATAAGAAAGTAGGGTACTGAAGCTTAAAGGTAATGATTTCAACATCGTGACCCTGTTTCACATATTCACGCGCTAAACGCTCGTTGTATGCAGCCAATCCTCCCCGATAGGGAAATGCTGTACCGACTATGATTATCTTCATGCTACTAAATTTTAGATTCATAAACAAAACCGCAGAACAATAGTTTATTGTCGGAATCAAAAGTTTTCAAAGTAGCTTGTGCTCTATGGAAACAGAGTGACTTTTTGTTTAGTCATGCAAAAGTACGAAATAATTCAAACGGGTAGACAATTTTTTGACACAAAATTATATGCTACAAAACAGTGTTATCAAAAACGGTACTGTAAAATCCATTATAAACCCGTGATATATAGACACAATGGAGAATTCCTTACCCGAGGTCCTTACAATAATGGGGAAAGTTGTATCCATTGTGGTTGCTCCACCGGCAGCAATTGGCGAAAGTTTCCCAAACCAACGGACCAAAATCGGTGCTAAAAGCAAAGTAAGAATTTCACGCATAATATTGGAAAGTAAAGCAATTGTTCCAAGTTCAATACCTTTATATTGAGTAATCAGAATACTTGAAAGCGAATAATAGCCAAACCCTGACCCTACTGCCAGCAATTCAGTAGTAGAATGTTTAAATATAAAACTTACTACAAAAACACCTGCAAAAGTACCTACAATGGTATTAAATGGCAGAAAAAGTACCCTTGAATGAATTTTGCGAAATTGCCTGATTGTATCCGGTTGATGACCAATGCTAAATCCGACTGAAAACATCAACGCACACAACACATAAAAACTCACTTCGGCACTGGCCCATGGAATTGGGATAAAACGAAAAACACCAAGCAATAAGCCCGTTGCGAAAAATGACAATATAATCAGACTTCCTTTCACTGCTTTTGGCTTTTAATACTTCCCCATAATAATTTTGCTCCAATCACACTTCCCAGTGTAGCTGCAATAGCAATAATAGCTGCTTCCAAACCGAGTGAAGCAAATTTTCGCACAACAGTTTCATTCATACCCACTTCCAGACCCAACAAAAACAATAACGCCCAGATAAGCGTTAGAATTAATCCGTTCATAAAACATAATTTTTTCTTTCGAAATAAATAACCGCTAATGATTCCGGCTAGCATAAACAAGAGTACGATATACATCTTCTGATTTTTATTTACGAATGCAAAGATAGTCTTTTTGACATAAAAATACAGATTATTGAAGCAGGAGAAGATTCACAGATTTTATTGAGACAAACAGAATAAATATGTGCAAAAAAAAGAGTAATTTTGCAGCCCGAAAAGAGAAGGTATTAGATTCAGTATAAAATAATAAAATTCAGAACAATATGAGCAAAAAAGCATTATTAATGATTTTGGATGGTTGGGGAATTGGAAACAAGAACCATTCGAACGTTATCTACAGCACACCAACACCTTACATAGATTCGTTGGTAGCTAATTATCCAAACTCTCAACTGTTAGCTTCGGGCGAAGACGTTGGTCTTCCTGAAGGTCAAATGGGTAACTCCGAAGTGGGTCACCTGAATA
>JBAXMR010000076.1:0-23812 GCA_037134195.1 Paludibacter sp.
AAAAAATCCAATTACACTAATTGGACTATTTTATAAATACATTTGGTATAATTCAACTTCAAAGTTCCGATCTGAAGAAAACCAACATCATATATGGCTCAAGCCAAAGGATGAGTTTGTTATACAGAACGAAATCATAAAAATACAAGGATACCGCAGTGTAAATGATGCAGATATATGGAACGAAGGTTTTTAATCTTATCACGGGACAGCAGTTACGGTCGTATACAATTATTTTGCTTTAATTAGAGAAATATTTCTCTAATTGCTTTGTTGATTCAATTTATTTTTGTAATTATGCATTTTTAAAATAAAAATACTATGCTTAATGAAATTTTGCAAAATCAGCCCGAATATGATATTGAAAAAGATGAAGAAGTGTTGAATCATCTGAATAATATCATTGATGAATGTAAAGATAAACCAGGCATGTTGATACCGATTTTACAGCAAACTCAGAAATTGTATGGCTATCTTCCTGAAATGGCAATTAAAAAAATCAGTGATGAATTAAAAATCCCGTTCAGCGAAGTAGCCGGAATCATTGGGTTTTACTCTTTTTTCTCCACTAAAGCCAAAGGTAAAAATGTTATCAGGGTATGTCAGGGAACAGCTTGTTACGTTCGTGGAGGAAAGGATTTATTGGCTGCTTTCAAAAACGAATTGAAAATAGGAGTAGGCGAAACAACTAAAAACAAGAAGTTTTCACTTGAAGTAAGTCGCTGTTTCGGAGCTTGCGGACTGGCACCGGTTATAACGCTGAATGATGAAGTAATTCAACGTGTAAAACCCTCTTCCGTTAGTGAAATTTTAAAGTCAGTAGGTGACTAAACTTTCCACATATTATCACTTTCAAAATCTATCCGTATGAAAACCGAAACATCAAAAATAAGATCGGTTGAAGATTTAACCGCATTGAAGGGAAAAGTCTGCAAATCACTTGCTAATAAAGAAAAAATCCTTGTTTGCATGGGTGGTGGCTGCATTGCTTCCGGTTCAGAAAAAATCAAAGTAAAATTTGATGAAGAGCTGAAAAACAGAGGCCTGGACGATAAAATATCAGTAATTGGAACAGGTTGCCTTGGTCCTTGTTCGTTTGGTCCGGTGGTGGTGATGGGGCGTGATAAGGTGTTTTATCACAAGGTGAAAGCTGCAGATGTGGCTGAAATTGTTGAGAGCCATGTGGTTAATAATAAGTATGTTGAACGGTTGATTTTCCGAGAAGGTCAGGGAAGTATACCGATTCCGGTATTAACTGATATGGCTTTCTTTAAACGCCAGACAAAGATTGTTTTGCGTAATTGTGGCGAAATAAATCCTTTAAGTATTGAAGATTATATTGGTAGGGATGGTTATACCGGACTTGTGAAAGCTTTGCATGAAATGACTCCGATAACCGCAATCAAAGAAATAGAAAAATCCGGTTTGCGCGGGCGTGGTGGTGCTGGTTTTCCAACCTGGATTAAATGGTCGATTGCCAATAAAAACAAATCAGATAAAAAATACATTCTTTGCAATGCCGATGAAGGTGACCCCGGTGCATTTATGGATCGAAGCGTGTTGGAAGGTGATCCGCATAGTGTAATTGAGGGAATGGCAATCGGTGCTTATGCCATTGGAGCGGATGAAGGCTTCGTTTATGTGCGTGCTGAATATCCTTTGGCAGTTGAGCGTCTCCAAAATGCTATCGATCAGGCCAGAGAATATGGATTACTCGGTCATAATATATTAGGAACAGGATTTTCATTTAATCTGGAAATACGAATGGGTTCGGGTGCTTTCGTTTGTGGTGAGGAAACTGCTCTGATTGCTTCCATTGAAAGCAAACGCGGTGAACCCCGTCCACGACCTCCATTCCCAGCTGAGAAAGGACTTTGGGGCAAACCCACAGTGCTGAATAATGTGGAATCTTTTGCCAATGTGCCGGTGATTATTACCAAAGGCGGTGATTGGTTTGCTTCTTTCGGAACGGAGAAGAGTAAAGGAACAAAGGTTTTCGCTTTGGCTGGTTCTATCAATCATTCCGGCTTAGTGGAAGTACCGATTGGAACAAGTCTGGGTGATTTGGTTTACGATATTGGCGGCGGAACTATCGGTGGAAAACCGTTTAAAGCTGCTCAGATTGGTGGTCCTTCAGGAGGCTGTATTCCCAAACAACATTTAAACGTGCCGCTCGACTACGAATCGCTGAACGAACTCGGAGCGATTATGGGTTCCGGTGGCTTGATTGTGATGGATGAAGATTCGTGTATGGTGGATGTGGCGCGGTTTTTCCTTGAATTCGTACAGGAAGAATCGTGCGGAAAATGTGTTCCGTGTCGCGTTGGGACAAAACGAATGCTAGAAATATTGGAACGTATCTGTAATGGACACGGAAAGTCCGATGATATTGAAAAACTCGTAGAATTAGGTACTGAAATCAAACGTACTTCGTTGTGCGGACTTGGTCAGTCAGCTCCAAATCCGGTTTTATCAACCATACGTTTTTTCAGAGATGAATATGAAGCTCATATAGCCTTAAATCATTGCGAGGCAGGTGTCTGCAGCGGATTAGTGCGTGCTCCATGCCAAAGTGGTTGTCCGGCCAATGTGGATGTACCCGGTTTTGTTTCGCTTATCGGTGAAAAACGCTATGCCGAAGCACTTCGTCTGCATCGCGAACGAAATCCGTTTGCGGCAGTTTGTGCCCGTGTTTGTTTCCATACCTGCGAAAAGAAATGCCGTCGAGCAACACTTGATGAACCGTTGGCAATCCGTTCGGTGAAACGTTTTATGGTGGAACAGGAAATTACCATTCAAGTGCCTGAGGTCAGAGATAATGCCGAAAATGCACAGCGGAAAATAGCCATTGTAGGTGCAGGACCCGCCGGACTTTCCTGCGCGTATTTCCTTGCAAGGCTGGGTTACCGACCAGTGGTTTTTGAAGCTGAACCACGTCCGGGAGGAATGTTGGTACAAACTATTCCGGCTTATCGTTTACCACGCGAAATTTTGGCCCGCGAAATCCGTATGATAGAAGGGCTTGGTGTGACAATTGAAACAGGCAAAAAGCTAGGTCGTGATTTTACACTTCAGAGTCTGAAAGATCAGGAATACGAAGCAGTTTTCATTGGTGTAGGTGCTCCCAAAGGTGTACAACTGAAACTAAAAGGGTCGGATTCCAACGATGTGGTTGATGCGCTGAACTTCCTCCGTACCTATAATCTGAGAGGCTCTGTTCCGGTTCGTAAACGGATTGTGGTGATAGGCGGTGGAAATGCAGCTATCGATGCGGCCCGCACTGCGTTACGATTGGGTGCTGAAAAAGTGGAAATCATTTACCGCCGTACACAGGAAGAAATGCCTGCGTATGCCGAAGAAATTGAACAGGCCATTGAAGAAGGAATTGTGCTGCACACGCTCACTAATCCGGTGGAAATTCTGACAAAAGATAATAAAGTGACCGGCGTGGTTTGCAACGCTATGCGATTGGGGATTTTTGATGCAAGCGGTCGTCGTCGTCCCGAATCAAATGAAAATACTTTTGTTCTTGATACCGATCAGGTTATTATGGCAGTAGGTCAGACGCTTGATTGTAAGGAAATCATTGGTGATATGAAACTAACTACGCTGAAAAACGATTCGATGATCTACGCCAATCCGATTAATGGTCAGACTTCTGTTCCGTGGATTTTCTCGGGTGGCGATGCAGTTACCGGTCCGTTATCGGTTATTACTGCCGTTTCAGCAGGCGAAAAAGCAGCAATCGGCATTGACGAAATGCTTACCGGAGAGCAACATGCCTTCTGGAGGACTGAAAAGCCAAACGATACTTTCTTCAATCCTGAAGCAGAACCCATGATGACACCAAGACAACCCATCGGACTGCTTGATTCCACCCGACGGAAGCATAATTTTGATGAAGTGGAACAGACGTGGCTTGAAAAAGATGCCGTTTTACAGGCTAAACGTTGTCTGCGTTGTGATTATGGAAAATAAGTTTTATTTCATGTTTAGAGTTTTAAGATGTCAACTATCAACTATTAATTGTTAATTTAAGAACAATGATTACTTTAAATATAAATAATCAGCAGGTTAGCGTTCCGGAAGGTACATCAATTTTGGAAGCTGCTCAACAAATGGGCGTAAAAATTCCGATGCTTTGCCACCTCGTAGGTCACGAAGCAAAAGGTGCTTGCCGGGTTTGTGTGGTTGAAGTGGAAGGTGCTAAAAACCTTGTTGCTTCCTGTGCCACACCGGTGGGTGAAGGAATGAAAGTTACAACTCATTCCAGATCGGTACGACAGGCACGCAAATTTGTGGTGGAAATGCTGCTTTCCGAACATGATGGTGACTGTAAAGTGTGTGTGCGAAACGAGGATTGCGAATTAAAACAACTTGCCTATGAATTAGGAGTTAATGATTTGCGGTTTGAAGGCGAAAAAACGCACTGTTTTATTGATGAAAGTACACCAGCTTTGGTTCGCAATTCGGGTAAATGTATCAAGTGCCGTCGCTGTGTTACGGTTTGTTCCGAAGTGCAGGGTGTTGGTTCTTTATTTCCTCAGAAACGCGGTTTCCAGTCCACAATTAGTCCTGCTTTTAATGAAGACCTAAGTCACGTAATTTGTGTACAGTGCGGTCAGTGCAGTGCTGTTTGTCCGGTTGGTGCAATTGTTGAAAAAGACCATACAGTCGGTGTTTGGAAAGCATTAGATGATAAATCGAAACATGTGATAGTTCAGACAGCGCCTGCCATCCGTGCAGCTTTGGGCGAATGTTTTGGCTTTGAGCCCGGAACATTGGTTACAGGAAAGATGGTAACCGCTTTGCGGGAACTTGGCTTCGATGCCGTGTTCGATACAAATTTTGCTGCCGACCTGACCATTATTGAAGAAGGAATGGAATTGTTGGCTCGTTTGAAAACTGTTTTGGTAGATGAAAAAGAAGCTGCATTACCACAATTTACAAGCTGCTCACCGGGTTGGATTAATTTTGTGGAAGCATTTTATCCCGAAATGATTGATAATCTGTCGTCCTGCAAATCGCCACAACAAATGTTCGGAGCTATTGCCAAAACCTATTATGCAAATAAAATCGGAAAGAAGCCCGAAGATATTGTTGTAGTTTCGGTAATGCCCTGTACTGCCAAGAAATTTGAAGCTCAACGTCCTGAAATGTCACACAACGGAATACCTGATGTGGATTATGTGCTAACTACCCGCGAATTGGGCAGGATGGTAAAACAAGCCGGAATTATTTTCAAGGATTTACCCAACGGCATTATGGATAATCCAATGGGAGTTTCGAGTGGTGCTGCTGATATTTTTGCCAATACAGGAGGCGTGATGGAAGCGGCAGTTCGTACGGTTTATGAACTGGTTACAGGCAGGGAATTACCAACACCCAAACTTCATCTTCAACCCTTGATGGGATTGGAAGGCGTAAAAATCACATCCCTGAAGTTAACCGATACCTTACCCGATTGGAAATTTCTGGAAGGAGTTGAACTTAAAGTAGGCGTTGCACATTCACTTATTCATGCCAGGGAACTGATTCAGCGTGTTAAGGATGGTGAGGTGTTTCATTTTATTGAAGTGATGACTTGTCTCGGTGGTTGTATTGGTGGTGGCGGTCAGCCGAGATTTACCGATGATTCAGTTCGGTTGAAACGAATTAATGCCATTTACAAGGAAGATGAAGGAAAAGTCCTTCGCAAATCGCACGAAAACCCCCAGATTAAGCAACTTTATGATGAGTTTTTAGGTGAGCCATTGGGTGAAATGTCACATCATTTGCTTCATACACATTATCATTCGAGGAATTGAATGAAATATGTAAAAAAATTTAATCATCATTTGTAGAAATTATTATTATTCAACAATGCGAATTTCTGAAGTAACTTCAATCGCCTTGCGATAAAGAGCACCAACGCCACAATATGTTTCTTCTGACATTTTTATGGCTTTTTCAAGTTTGTCTAAAGGAAGGTTCTTACCCTTAAATTCATAGATTACATGCATTTTAGTGTAGTGTTTTGGATGTTCATATGCTACATCTCCCTGAACCTCTATTGAGCAACTTTCAATATTTACCCGCATTTTAGCCAAAATTGATACAATGTCCATTCCCGTACAACCACTTAAGGCTACTAGCTGAAGTTTCTTCGGACTTGGTCCTGAATTCATGCCACCACCTTCAACCGTAGCATCCATAAGTACTTTATGACCATTAATGTCAGCTTCAAAAGCCAAACCACCTTTCCATTCTGTTCTGATACTGTGTTTATCTGCCATAATCATACATTTATTTATTTATTAAACGAATATAGGTTCAACTTTGTTTTTATATTACTAAAAAATAAGTACTTTTGATAGTAATTATTTTAATATCAAATTCAATGTCGTTTAGTTAAGCATTTACAAAGAAATAAGGGTAAAACCAGAAGGTATATTCTCACTACTAAGGGTAAAGAATAAAGATAAACAGGGTATTTTATCCCTTAGTAGCTAAAATTTCAAAAAGCAAGAGCACCCTTATTCTCTTATTTGTATCTTACTGCATTTTAAATTTCTTATCTAAACGACATTGATATCAAATTTATGAAAAGATTCCATTTTGTTATTTTATTTGTTGTTTTTAATTTAGTTCAACCATTTTACGGACAAGTTTATCATTTATTAGTTGGAACATATACTAATACTGGGAAAAGTGATGGGATTTATACGTATGTGGTTGATTTTCAGAAAAATAATATTATTCAAACTTCTTTAGCTAAAGGAGTTATGAACCCAAGTTTTTTAGTGTTAACAGAAGATGATAAATTTGTTTATTCTGTGAATCAGAACGAAAGAAATAGTACAATCACTGCATTTTCGTTTAAAGAAGGAAATCTTCATTTTTTGAATAAAGTAGATGCCAATGGTGAAGGACCTTGTTATATTACTGCTTCAGACAATCATGTTTTTACAGCCAATTATTCGGATGGCAGTTTGTGTGTTTTCGCAAGGAAACCTGATGGTACTTTATTCGAAGTTGTACAAAAAATACAACATGTTGGGAAAAGTATTAATAAGGAACGTCAGAATCAGCCACATGTGCATCAAGTCATTTTGTCGCCTGACAACAAGTATTTGATTGCAAATGACTTAGGGACTGATAAAGTAACTGTATACAGCTATAACCCAAGTAATAAATCCAATGTATTAATATCATTTGATTCACTCACTGTAAAGTTAGGAAGCGGACCACGTCATGCGACATTCAACAAAGATGGAAAACGTCTTTATCTGGTTCAAGAAATAGATGGAACAGTTTCTGTTATTGAAATGAATAATGGCAGATTAAAGCTTATTCAGGAAACTACTGTAATTACTAAAAAGGGAGTAGTTGCCCGTGCTGCTGATATTCACCTAACGCCTGACGAAAAGTTTCTGTATGTAACCAATCGTGGAATTGCAAATGATATCACCTGTTTTTCTGTTAGCATTGATGGTAAATTGAGCTTTGTGGATCAAATTTCAACAGGTGGTGATGGTCCGCGTAATTTTTCTATAACGCCGGATGGACAGTATATTTTTGTTGCACACCAATTTACAGATAATATAAAAATTTTTAAACGAAATTTTCAAACTGGAATGTTGACTGATACAAGTTTGCAAATTAAAGTAGGAACACCAGTTTGTCTTGTGTTTTATTAATAATATAAAAGCCAATGTCGTTTAGATAAGGAATTTCAAATTTCAGGATAATTCAAATAAGGTAATAAGGGTATTTTGCTTGTTGAATTATATCTATTAAGGGTTTAAATGCTTGATATGTAATGATTAACCCTTAGTAAAGAGAATATACTGTTTTGACTTCCCCTTATTTCTATGTAAATGCTAAACTAAACGACATTAATATAAAAGCCCGAATTTATTCGGGCTTTTATATATAGTTTGAAGAAATTTTATTATGGTTTTCCAATTACAAAGCTACCGCCTAAAACTAAATTCATATTTACATGGTCAATAGGTATAAACTGAGGATTCACTTTGGGGGTAACAAAGTCAGAGGCTATATACAAGTTAATCCAGCGTGGTGAAATATTTAATGCTACACCAAATCGGTTGAAATCAGGGTTCATAATATCACAAGTTCCTGAAAGAGTAAACCATGATAATGGTTTAAGAGTTAGTGAAGCTACAAGTTCATTCACATTATATATTTTTGAATTATAGCTATGATATAGTACACCAATTAGAATATCATGTTTCTGATTCCCGAAAATGCTGTATTCAGCTGAAACTTTGAAATTATAAGGAATACTTTCTGAAATATCGTTAACCGTATTTGACTGTTTGAATTTAACCATGTTCATTGCAGCATTTGTCATTTTGGTAATTGTAGAGTCAATTTGACTACTTAAATTACCACTAGTAATGTCCATATTACCAAAGCCACTAAAAACAACATCACCTGATGCTACTCCCTTCATAATTGAGGTTGCATTCCATTTCATATAACCTAAATCATTGATGCCTGCAGCGAGTGTCAATTTATCAAAAGGTTTATAAGTAACCCCAAAATCAACGGCCACACCAATACCAGCCGGTTGAAATCCGGAAGTGCTAATCGTTGGTTTTGCAAAGTCATAATTATTGTTTTGATCGGTAGGTATTGTCATAAAACCTGATGCAATCTGAGATTCACCCACCGCGTTTAGTTCAATTTTATTTTGAGACAGTGAAATGTCAAATTTCGTGTAATTTATTTTTTCAGAACTTAATCCAACCAATAATTTCAAATTTGCTCCAACTCTAATCTGAGAGTTAATATCTCTTGAATAGCCGAGTGAAAATTGAGCAGTATTGGATTGGTCAATGCCGAAATTTTTAAGGTCATAAACATTATTAGTGGAATTGGCCATACCAAGTTTCATAAACCTGAATAAATCGAGCGGAAGGTTCACATTTAAATTTTCTTTCAATGTGATATCAAATGACCAAAAACTATTCTGTTTAGTGTAAAAACCAAACGAAAGTAAGTTTAAATCCATCGATTGCCTTAAATAATTGTTTTGACTCAGACCATTAAAAAATGTCTGAGCATCAATTGCTGGATGAAGAAACGTTGCATATTCAGACTGATACGGGAAAATAAAGGTTTTTAACCCCATATTTGTACTAAACCCCAAATCAATTCCACCCAGAACCGGTAATGTAAAATATCCGTATTCAGGCGCAAAAGCTGCATTTAAACTGTGTCTCTGACTCCATTCGTTAAGGAAATATAAGGAATGTACATTTTGAGAGAAGGTACTAAAAACAGTCGCCAATAGTATGCTGATAGAAATTATTATCCTTTTCATATTTGTATTTCGTTTATAGTAGGTGATTATTAGTTTATTTAAAATCCGAATTACTTGGTTGATTTGACATTGCTCTTGCTGGAATTCAAGTCAACAGTTATTCCTTTCGGGATAACAACTCGTAGTTTTATTAAGAAATATTGATCAGGTTTGAGTGGAAGTAATGCAGTAATTACATTTTTACTTGCAGTAATTGTAATTATAAATTTATCCAATTCAGCTAATGAACCCGGTGTCACTTCAGTAAGTCCAAAAATTGTAGAGCCTACATTAATCAGAGATGTTGACTCAGAATACTTAATTGCTTGTGCAGTTACTTTCAGTTTTGTTGAATCTATCAATTGATTTGAGCTATTATAAGGTAGCATCTTAAAAGCAATATCCATAGGAATTTTGTTTTCAATATTGGCTATGATGTTTATATTATGAACAAATTTCGTAATATCTTTTAAACCTTTTTGAAGATCAGGGATTGTTTCATTTAGATTAAATTTGAAGTTTTGACCAAATTTCAACGGAACATTTACCGCATAGTTTAAATCAATTTGATTTTTAGTTGAATATAAATCCACAATATGGTGTTTGCTAACATCAATAGTTGGCGTTGCATTAATTGCTATTTCGTCAGGAATTGTTTTTAATAAACTGTCCAAATTTGGAATTATAACTTCCTTATGATCATCAAATAAGCCAGTAGCTGATGCTGCAAGTCGGAATTTACTCCAAGTTGTTTGACCCGGACTACTAGTTTCAGTAATGTGTAATGATGTTGTAATATTAGAATTAGGTATAGCTACACCCTTACTTTTTGGAGTTAGATTTAATGATAAATCAATTGGAATTCCCATTGAATTCCCAACTTCAAAAGTCAATACAGGTTTCAATGCCAAATTATTGTCTTTATTTTTCAATAAATCAGGAAAATCAAGAGGAATATTCTTAGCAATAGGGTCGATTACTGGTGAAATTAAACCTTCAATAACTGATAATGACATTGGGTCAATCTGAATAGTTGGAACAATTTCTACAGGTTGCAAGTCACTTGATTTTAGGTTTGCACCTTTAATATGTGCTCCACCACTCATTGAAACCGATTCATGAAGATTAAATTTTCCGTCAGTTAATGTGTTTCCATTAGTGCCAAAATCAAAGTTTTCTAACGAGAGAGTGAATTGTAGTCCATCGCTAACTTTAAATCCGCGATTAATAATTACTTCATTTTGAGCATTTTTAATATTAGCAACAGTTTTACCATTTATCTGACCAATAGAATTAAAACTCAATACTGATGGAAGTTTGATAGTATAATTGTCAAGGAATATTGAATCGATTGACGATGGTAGATTATTTATAAGAATTTTGAATTTTAGTTGAGCTGGTGTTTTTAACCCTACTTTATAAATCTTTTTCACATCAGCTGATACAAACTGGCTAATATCAATATTTGAATTTTGAGCAGGAATATCTAATGAAATACTGTTGGTTTGGATAGCGGCATCCAAAATAGATAATCCGGTAATATTCGCTGTGATATTCAATTTCTTACCAGTAATTCCTTGAAGAGTATATAAATCTGCTGTTGCACTACCCAGAGTTAGACTATTAGTTTGATATGTCAGATTATCAATGATCGTAATTTTTTGATTTGTGACGGTTTTATTTAAGTTTATTCCTGAAATCCCAATTATTTTTGTACCAAATAAACTAGAGTATGGAATGGTTAATTTATTTGTTATCAAGTCTAGTCCACCGAATGGTTTAAAAACAATAGTCTGAGGTAATTGAATCACACAATTTCCACTTGAGAATTGGAAAGGACTTACACCCGGGTCGGCAATATTTAGGGAAAGTTCTGCTCCGGTGTTAAATGTCAATGATGTTACTTGGGAAATAGCTGAAGGTATACCGGTTACATCTTTATTTACTGCATTACTGCCTGCAACATCTACTGCATATGGATTTGTTGAAATTATCATATTATCAATGACCGGATCAGCATCCAGTTTTACAGTGACAGCGAGGTCAAGCGTTTTTGGATAGGTATAATTTTTTTTTGAAATATCATTAATTGTTCCACTAAAAGTATAATCTATACTATATGTTACATCGCCCGAATAATGAAGCTCATGATTAACATCAAAAGGAGGAGGAACTAATTTCTGAATGATAAAACTAGCTATATAAATTCCGTTATTTGCATTTAATGCTGCATCGGTTATTGTAAAAGAATGACCATCGCTCGAGATAGCTGATCCTGTTCCAATAGGAGAAGATAAAGTTATATTTGAAGGAAATGTAATATTAAAGATGGAAATTTTATCTGTTTGAGAGTCAAATCCAATAGAATTAATTTTAGATTTATCAAAAGTCAATGTGACTTTACTATTTGTAAACTGGATTTCATTTATACTATTAAGAACTGATGGTAAACCAATTAAATCCATATTTTGAGTAATATGCTTTACTCCACTACTATACGTTAAATTGCCTGTACTAAAACTAATAGGTCCGGGATTAATTGGAATAGTTAATGAATTTGCTATGTCAAAATTTGTATGAATTGAACTAACAGTTTTGGTTGTTATTGTCAAATCTTTAAGCGGTAAATCCGAACTTATAGCAATTTGATTAAATTGAAAAGTAGGAAATTGCACTGATGCAAAACTTTGTGATATTGGAGGTATCGTAATTCCAGCAATTGAAAATGATACAGGTTGCACAGCATCCATTTTTACCTTCAATGAATCCTTAATATTCAATGCGTATTCACCGTCTTTAGCAGTCAGAACTTTAATGCTATCACCAAGCAGTTTCTTTAGCATAATTGTGTCCGTTTGACCAATAGGTAATGACAACGAATCACCTCCAACGGCAATATCAGTATTTAATCCTTTGTTTAAATCATAATCATCGGTTACGCAGGCTGTAAATGATATGCCTAATAATAACATCATTATAGACCTCATTTTCAATTTCTTTAAATTTGTCATGGCTAGAGGATTTTAATTAATAATTTGTTTTTTTTATTGGAAATTTATTATTAAACTTTCGACCAACAAAGATAATGATTTGTTTGCAGAATCAAATTAATATTAAGGATTTAACGTAAAAACGTTATTTTAATCTAACAATATTTTTTTTGCCTCGTTTATTTAACGCAATCTGCTTTTTCTACAGATTTTAAAGGTCATTTTTTAAGAATCAAATGTATTTCTATTTTATATTCTCGCTAATACTTCCGTATCGGTGGTATTCAAAAGCAATACTTTGCTCTTTCAGATAATGGAGTAATTCTAACCTTCCTTCAACAAGTGGATTACTGGTAGCAATATATTTTCCAGTTTCTGCTGCTTTATGAAAATATCTTTCAGGAAGGTTGCTGTTGCACGTTCTGATACGGTCATAGTTATTCATTGTATTCAAAAACTCATCATCCGATTGAATAAGCAGTTTGAATTCTTTGCCAATCACTTTTTTTATTTCATCAAGCATTGAATCCTTTAATCTGACACTTATTGTAAGGGGTGTAGCGGTTATTTTCGAAGCTGTCATAATCATAAATACGTCGCATAATGAATCTTCGGGCATTATTCTTAATAACATGTTTTTGAGGGGAAGATATCGGAATGTATTCTTTTCACCAATCAAATTATGAATATCATTTTCTTTCGCGAATTCATTTTTCATAGTGTCAGAATAACTTTTTACGGCTGCCATAAAACGGTTTTTGTCAGAATCTTTTATTGCGGAAATATATGATTCAAACCCTGAAGCTAATTGGTTGTCATTAACGGATGCTTTTTCTGAAATATTCACAAAGCATGATACATAATTGCGTCCGCCTGCTTTTATGCCACCTCCGAATGCTGAAAGTTTCATACCACCAAAAGGTTGACGGTTAACTATGGCACCGGTAATTCCACGGTTGATATATAGGTTTCCGGCTTCGATACTGTTTTTCCAGAGCAGTTGTTCCGACTCATCAAGGGTTTGCAGACCGGAAGTCAGTCCGTAATCGGATGAGTTTACCAACTCAATTCCATGTTGCAGGTTATCAATGCAAACTACCGCAAGGAGAGGAGCAAAGAGTTCGTTCTTAAAGGTGAAACTATCGGATTTTACACCCCATTTCACACAGGGTTTCAGTATAAAGTGGTTTTCGTCTGTAAATTCAGGTTTCACCAGCCACCATTCGCCCGGTTCAAGATTGTTTATAGCATGAAGTAATTTGTCGTTATTATTGCTAATCATTGGTCCGATGATATTGCCACCATCCCAAACACCACCTGTTTTCATACTGCTAACGGCATCAATCAGTTTGGTTTTGAAATCAGGATCGTTGTACACTTCTTTTTCGAGTAGCAGCAACGAACAGGCAGAACATTTTTGTCCGGCATTACTGAAAGCTGATGTTACAATATTCTGAATTGCATGGTCGCGGTCGCCACTGGCAGTGAGGATGATGGCATTTTTTCCACCGGTTTCGGCCGAGAGCGGACAAGTGGGGTTATTTTCGAGCAAACGGAAAGCTGTATCTGTTCCTCCTGTCAGTATGATATGTTTAATAGACGTATGCTTTGTAAGGTAGTTCAAAGGTTCGCGACCATTGGTGCAAACCACTTGCAAGGCATCTTTTGGCACGCCGGCATCCCAGAAACATTGTGCAAACTCCCATGCCACAGGCAATGCAACCGTAGCAGGTTTCAGAATTACCGTATTTCCACCAGCCAAAGCTGCTGCCACACCACCCACCGGAATAGCCAAAGGGAAATTCCAGGGTGGAATAACCAACACAATTCCTTTGGGTGAAAAGCTAACTGTTTTAAGTTCGGTAAATTTCAGCATGGTAAGTGAATAGAACCGACAGAAATCAATGGCTTCCGAAACTTCTACATCGCCTTCGGCAAAGGTTTTTCCGGTAATAGCCGACATGCAGCCAATTAAATGACCTCGTTTGGCAACCAAATTTTCGGCAACCTGATGCAGTATTTCATTTCGTTTCTCGGCTGTGGTTTTGCGCCATGCTGAATCATCTTTTTCTGCATGTTGAATAATTTCTTTTACCTGTTCTATATTTGAAAGACTGGCTTCACATACGCAAATTTCGCCGGGTTGGCTTCGGTCGATATAATGGAATTTTTTCTCGGTATTAATTTCATTATCACCAATTTGAACTGGTATTGAATATGGTTTATCGCTTGCTGATTTCAACCATTCTTTTCGGATTGAATCAGCCCATTCACGGTTTTGTTTGCAATCAAAAAAGGTGTCGGGTTCGTTTTTAAAAGTTGAAAGTTGATAGTTAAAAATTGAAAGTGTTTGCTGCTTACCGCTTACTGCTTGCTGCTGAATTCTTCTGTCTTGTGTTCGGAAGGGTTTTGCTTCAATCTTTTCTTTCAATGCATAGGCTTCGATAAATTGTTCTTGCAGAAATTGCCATTGTTTACTGCCGTAGGTAAGATTGAAAGAGTAACTCAGAAAATTGTCTTTTCCGGTGTTTTCGTCTAGTCGGCGAACCAGGTACGAAACTGCATTCAGGAAATGCTCGTTTTTTACCACCGGTGTATATAATATTATCTGTCTGCCCAAACTGCGCATAACTCGCGGCAGATGATTTGCCATACCTTCAAGCATTTCGAAAGTTACATTTTCTTCAACTCCATTTCTCTTGCCCAATAAATAAGCATAGCCCAGACTGAAAAAGTTGTGAGAGGCAACACCCACATGCATTGCTGAGGCATTTTCGGGTTTTAAAGCACGGTCGAGGAGATGCAGGTAATTTGCATCAACTTCCACTTTAGAGTGTAAAACCGGATTTTCCCACCCTTTAAGTGATGAAATAATACTTTCCATTTGCAAATTTGCACCTTTCACCAATCGCATTTTAAGTGGCGCACCACCATCGGCAAACCGTTTTCGGGCAAACTCCAGCAGTTCAGTCTGAAAATTCCATGCATCGGGCAGATAAGTTTGCACTACAATTCCTGCCGAATAGTTTTTAAACTGCGACTGACTTAAAACGGTGATAAATACATCCAGAGTAAGTTCGGCATCTTTGTATTCTTCCATGTCCAGATTTACGAATTTGGAATGTGCTGTACCACTTTCGTAGATAAATGGAAAATCGATGGACTGCTGATAAATTTTAGTCAGCCGCTCACAAAGTTCTACCTTATTTACAGCGTAATTAAGTGCGTTTATTTGCGCATAAATACCTGATATTTTGATGGAAATGTAATTGATGCGTGGGTCTTTGAGTGCCTCGAGATAATGATAGTATCGTTTGTCGGCTTCAGCGTTACCCAACACCACTTCACCCAACAGATTCACATTCTGCCCTATTTGTTCTTTTCGTCGCTCGCTCAGATGCTGGTTTAGCAGCGAAGGTTTCTCGTTGATTATTACTTTTGCTGTATCGGAACGTAACCTGTATTTTATAATTGGAACAGCAATCGGATAAAACCGATAACCAATAAAATTATACAGTTTGAAAAGCAATACGTCAATTGGAGTCAAAAACTGAGGAATACCATAGTGTTTGATTAAAATCTTGATTCGCAACGCCAGTTTTTTATTGTCGTGTATTTGCGATGTTTCATCCAACATCTTCGACAACAAGGTTTTGTCATTTGGATTCTGAATTAGAATGGCATATTTTTTTTGTTCTTTTAATTCATCGGGGGTGATTTCGTTTTCTGCTTTGGTCAGAAAATCCTTTGCCCACTCAAGGACTTCGGCAGTGCTTATACTTTCCATATAAAACGATTTATTGATTTAAAATTGTCCGAAAGATAAAGCAAAAGAATGAATTTTGGAATAAATATAGAGAAAATATTTAGTATTTATTTTTGTCTGGTTTCGTATTAATATTATTGACTGATATTGTTGCAATAATTAATTGTTTTGAAATTGATTTTCTTTCAATTTGTTTGAATATTAACTTTGAATTGTTTTGAAAAAAAATGGCGCGAATTCAATACCCGCGCCATATAATTGTCCAAAAAACAGTGAAATTAGTTTTCGGTCAGTCTTTCCACTTCGGTCCAGTTCAGCACATTCCAGAAAGCTTTGGCATAGGCTGCCCGTTTGTTCTGATATTTCAGGTAATAGGCATGTTCCCATACATCGAGCGTCAGAATAGGTTTTCCCTTTACTTCAGAAGAATTCATAAGCGGATTATCCTGATTTGGTGTCGAAATAATACGCAATTTACCCGAAGGTTCTTTGATAAGCCATGCCCATCCTGATCCAAACCTACCTACAGCCGCTTTCTCAAATTCAGCTTTGAAGGCATCCACACTTCCAAAGTTATCGGTAAGTAGTTTGGTCATTGTTGCCGACAGAGGAGTAGTGCCCGGAGCAGCCATAATTTTCCAGAAAAAGCTGTGATTCCAAACTCCACCACCGTTATTACGTACTCCTGTCTGAATATCGGCAGGCAATTCGTTGATGTTCTGAATCAGTTCAATAAGGTTTTTTTTATACAGTTCGGGATATTTTTCCAGTGTTTTATTCAGATTCGTAACATAAGTAGCATGATGCAAATCGTGATGAATATGCATTGTTGTACTGTCAATGTAGGGTTCAAGTGCGTTGTATTTATAGGGTAAATCCGGTAGTTTAAACTGTCCGAAGCTTAACAGGGAAATGCTACAAAGCATTAAAAGCAGTGAATTGAATCGTTTCATGGTTGCTTGATTTTTGGGTGATTAATTTTATTTTTAACTGTAAAATATAACGCTTAATAAACAGAATTGTTTAAAACTATTGGATTTCTCGAAATGAAAGTGTAGCTTTGTTCTCAAAACTGAAGAATTATGAACAGAAAACTTAGTATTACAACACTTTCATTGGCACTCTTACTAATGGCTTGCCACCATAAACAAGGAAGTAAAGAACAAACGAAGCAAATCTCAAACCCGACTGAACAAAAGTTGGATAAACAGGATTCAATTCAGCAAAAAAATACAGCATCACAGATTTATGCAAAGCAGGAAATCCCGGTGTTGTGTTATCATCGTATTGCCGATGGACCGAAGGGCGATTATAAAGTAAGTATTGCTACTTTTGCTGCACATGTAAAAATTCTTGCCGACAGCGGTTATCATTCCATTTCGCCTGCACAACTTTATGATTACTTAGTTTATAATAAGTCTCTGCCCGAAAAGCCTTTTCTGATAACTTTTGATGATTCACGGGCTGAACATTCGGCTATTGCTGCTCCAATGCTGGAGAAACACGGTTTTCGGGGAGTTTTCTTTATCATGACCATTACTTACAATAAAAAGAATTACATGACCAAAGACCAGATTGCACAACTGGCAAAAGCAGGTCATACGGTTGGGTTGCACAGTTGGGATCATACTATGGCAGTGAAATACAAAACTCCTGATGACTGGAAAAAGGAAGTAGCCGACCCACAGAAGAAACTCGAAACGATTACCGGTGTGCCTGTTGAATACTGGGCGTACCCGAATGGTGTTTTCAATCATTCATCAGCTCAAGAAATGAGCAAATACTTTCAAATTGCGTTCGAACTTTCCACCAAACGCGATTCGCTACTGCCATTGCAATGCGTTCGCCGCATTATTGTTCCTGATATGCAGGCTCTTAATCTGCTTAAATCGATGCGGAAAAGTTTTGCGAAGAAGAAATAATATTTTAGAATAAACTCTTATCCCGTACTCAGGTTAATAGTTTATTCTACTGGTTCTTGATTCTTTGTTCGAATGTCTTTTATTAGGTATTATACAAGTTGTATATATTTGATATCAATGCCGTTTAGTTAAGCATTAAAAATAAATAAGGGGGAAATCAGGTAGTTTATTCTCTCTACTAAGGGTTAAGAATCAATACAAATCAGGGATTTATGCCCTTAGTAGTCCCTCAAGAGGCTGCAAAAAGCCCCAATAAAATAACTTTTTAAAATGCAGATATTGAGGTATTTATAATCAAGTTACATAAGAGATAAAATTAAACAAGCAAAAATACCCTTATTCTCTTATTTGTATCTTGCTTAAATTTGAAATTCCTTATCTAAACGACATTGTATTTGATATATTGAATTTTATATTTTAAAACAAAGAAATGGAACGCTGATCGAAGATGCCGACTTGACGGCATCTTCGATCAGCGTTCCATTCTTAAAATAACCAAACTTATATAATGTCTATTATAGGTTACAGAACAATTTTTAATGTGTGGCACATATAATATGGTAATCTTTTTACATGCGATTGCATTAGTAACAGTAGACATAACAATGACTTTGGGTCATCTTATGTCTACTGTTGTTTTTACATAGTCAGGCTCAATATATGTTATTCGGGATTTTGTGTTGATTTTTTATCATTTCTTGTTATACGTGCTTCAACAATCGTTTTCTGCTCAGTCACAATATCATTAATGTCTGCAATCAGTTCACTGTAATCAACAGTAGGGTATTGAACAACCGCCAGTTCAATAGCTTTGAGCATGTTTGACAATGCTTTTTCAGCATATTTTCGTAAGGTTTGGAAATTCTCAATTTTGCGCTTACTCCGAACTTTAGTTCTGTTGTTAGAATTTTTTATTAATGCAAGATATGATTCTCTCAAACCATCAATTAATGTTTTCATGTGAATTGCTTCGATTGATTCAATCAATTCTGTATCTGCATCATACTCGCTGAATAAATCTTTTAGTACTGATAATTGAGATCGGGCATCCTTGGCTTTAAGCTTGGGTTGGTACTTTTCGACAAACTGCCTGACTGTTTGATACTGATCAGACATGGCAGGTGTAATTGTTTTCTTGTACACATTCAACTGTTCAAGCAGTGAGCTTGCATACCGGAGTATGTCCGATTGCGATTGCTTAACAAACGGAGTATGCTCCAACTTTCGGTTATACACTTGTTTTTGAACCATTGAAGCATTGGCGGCTTCCAATAATTCTAACATTAGAACCAGATGTTTTGCTGATGGATCAGACTCTTTAATAACATCTTCAATTTTTTGCGTTGTGGACTTGAACTCGTCATTGCGAAGTGTGTTCCACTGTAAAGAAATAAAATCTTTCATTTTTGTTAATGATTTAGTGTAATACAACGCGTATTACGATGCAAAGATACAATTAATTTTCACACACCAATAGCGCAATAAAATAATATACGTTGTAATAAATATATGTTATACAACATGATTAATGATTATTACGTTATTATATGCTTTGCGGTTAAATTAAATGCCTTATATTCAGTTAATAACAACATTTATGCATTTTTCAATAAATATATATTTGTAATATATAAACGTTGTAATTTATTTCAATTCTAAATAAATGAACTAATTCAATTACTAAATTGCTTATAATAAGTATCTTAAAACAGCAATCGAGCTATTTTCAATTTTATTTCTGATTTGTCTGAAAATATCCCCGACATAGCAAAATAATATAATATATTAATTATCAGCTGATTAAATTGGATATAAAATATTTTTCTCCAACTTTGGAAGAATACATCTCACCTGAAGTTTTATTTCGTCCCAAAGTTTGGAAACAAAAATTTCGTTGAATTATTGATTATTTATGTGTAAATTTTGCATTATTCTGTTCAATTTCTATGATCTTAAGTTTAAGTGCATCTTAATCTGTTTTCATTTCTTTGATTGATAACTATATTTCCGGAAAATTTGACAAGAAACAGAGCTCAAAGCTTTACTTTTAACTAGAAAAATCGAAAATAACTAGTTTCCCAATTTTGGGACGATACAATTCAGTTGGTTATATGTTATTTTCCAATATTGAGAAAATATAAATTCAGACCGAAAAGGGGAATATTAAGTTGGAATGAAAAGAGAAGAACAGAAATAGAAACAACAAAAACATAAGGATGGACACATTATAAACAGAATTTTGCAACCCCATCTAATATGATATACACAAGAGATTATATAAGTTCGTTTTATATTGATAATAGCAAGCGGATGGAACATTCTTTGAAACAGAGTAGCTTTTAACTGCCCCCAACCCCTGAAGGGGAGTGAAGGAGCAAGTGCCGAACCGTCTGAGTAGCTTTTATATAGTCGCTTTTGCATATACGCTATCGTCAGAGTAGCTATTGTGATCTCACTTTAGTAAGTGCGCCGTTGTTTGAGTAGTTTTTAAGTAGTCATTTTAGTACGTGAGCTATTTTTTGACTATTTATTTTAGTGTTAAGTCTACAATTATTCCAGTGCCTGAGTAGATTATATAACGTCATATTTGTAGGCATTATAATGTGTTAAATTATTATAATGTGAAAATGAGATGTTCAAATAGCTGTTTTTTTATCATATTTTATTATCTTTGCATCCAATATATAAGTAAAGTAAACAAGTAAACAGTCGGTAGTTTATAGTCGGTTGCAAGGTTCAAAAGACATATTAATCAATAAGTTGATCAAAAAGAATCTATTTTGGTCATATAATTTACAGCAGGGAGATTATTTTCCTGATGATTTAATTATTGAGAAGACCTTGATTTATTTAGATATTGATGATTTAAATTATTTATTTTCTGTTTATTCTGCAAAAAAAATTAAACAGGTTTGGCTTGAACGATTGGTCATTCAGGGAGATTATTATAGAAAACTAAATCGATTACTTGCTTGGATGTATTTCGATGTTAAGAATCCGGATAAGTATATTAATGGGATACTATATAAACATAACAGGGAACTAAAATGCCGGGATTAGCAGCACATACTGATGCTATATTCGATAAAGTCACTACATTGAAATGTATTGAACCTTATTGGTTGGTCGGAGGTACTGCATTATCTTTACAAATACACAACAGACTTAGCGAAGATCTGGATTTTATGTGTTGGAGGACACAAAAAAAACAAAAATTGGAAGTTGATTGGGTGTCAATAGAGAAGGAATTTTCTTCAATCGGAACACTATCTTCTAAAGATATTTGGGACTTTAATCATGTAGAGTTTATATTGGATGGGGTTAAGATTTCATTTTATATTTCTGATAAATACTCACCCATTAATAATACGATAGATTTAAAAAATAAGTTGAAGATGGCTGATATTGAATCTATTGCAGCGATGAAAATGGAAGTGATGCTTAGAAGAAGTAACTTCAGGGATTATTATGATATTTATTCAATACTCAAAAAAGGTGTAGATTTTATGCGTGTTTTAGAGTTATCGCTAAGTTATTCAGGGCATGCATTATCAACTAAAAACTTATTAGCTATTCTTACTGATAGTTCGAGATTTAAGATTGATAGCGGATTTCTGCAGCTAGAACCTGTTTATTCGGTTACTCCTCAACAAATAGAATTATATTTGAGAGATTGTATAAAAAAGAATTTGAAGTAAACAAGTCGGTAGTTTATAGTTTATAGTTTATAGTTTATAG
Source organism: Paludibacter sp. (assembly GCA_037134195.1). Lineage (GTDB taxonomy): Bacteria > Bacteroidota > Bacteroidia > Bacteroidales > Paludibacteraceae > Paludibacter. The sequence goes on from JBAXMR010000076.1 coordinate 21,727, forward strand.
TAGTAAACAAGTAAACAAGTAAACAAGTAAACAAGTAAACAAGTAAACAAGTAAAAGACTGAAGGTCTGTAATATATCAGCATGGGTAACGCGAGATGAATAGCTGAGAAGTAGATAGTATATACAATTATTGATTGGAAAAATAATATAAAGATTAATGTAATAGAAAAGCACAATACAAAGATTTTGAGATAATTAAGGTGCTCAATTGATTTTATCGTGGTTTTTGTTATGTATAAGTAAGCAGTAAAACGTATATATAAAAAAACCTTTTATTGAACAAATGAATAAAGACGAATTCAATTCTTTGGTAGAAATAAAAGTTCAGGATTTGGTATCTTTAATTATTGAACAGAATCAATATGATTTTCTGGATGCTGTTAAATACCTGTATGATTCCAAGCTTTATGATTCAATGTTAAATGAAAAAACAAAATTATGGCATTTGAGTAACTACAAGCTATTCGAGATGCTTTTGGAAGAAAAACAAACACATGAATTGAAATATCCTGATTATGTATAATCAAAAAACGTAATTGAAGTGAATAAACTTAATAATATACAACATTTTCAGTTATTTTGTCTGGAAAGTTATAGGGCTTCAAAAAAAATTACAGGGATTAAAGCATTTAATGCTTTTAAACAGTCGGATATGTTTGAATATCTTAGTACCGGATATGATGTTTTACATACTCAGGGAAAAAGTTTTTTGATTGCAGATATGCAGGATTATATTCAACGAAGAAAATGAAAATATATCATGGTAGTACTGAAATTATTGAAAAACCTTTGATTTTAGAATCACAGAGATTACTTGATTTTGGAAAAGGATACTATACAACAACAAACTCAGATCAAGCTGAAAAGTGGGCGGTTATTAAAAGAAATAGGATTGGAAATGAGGCTAAATCAATTGTTTCTGAATACGAATTCGATGATAAATTACTTTTGAGTGAAAGATATCGTGTGAAAATTTTTGAAGAGGCAGATGAAGAATGGTTAGATTTCGTTGTTAACAATAGAAGAGTGCACAAAAATCATCCTTTTGATTTGGTTAAGGGTGCTGTTGCAAATGATACTTTATACAGAACTTTATCATTGTTTGAAACAGGTATATTGACTAAAGCCCTATGAACGCAGTGGGTAGTTTATAGTTGGTAGAAAGCAGTAAGTAGTAAGCAGTAAGTATTAGTTTGAGGGTTTAGTAATATGCCAGAAATTTGTAGATTTTATGGGATTATCATTAAAATGTTTTATAACGAACATAATCCTCCTCATATTCATGTTGAATATCAGGATTTCAAAGCCATTATCACTATCAATGAAGGTATTATCGAAGGAAAAATGCCTAAAACGGCACTAAAGCTTATATTCGAATGGATGGAGTTACATAAAGATGACCTCTTGAAAAACTGGGAGAAAATTGAAAGCAAAAAACCACTTGATTCTATTCAACCACTTAATTAATAGTATTATGAAATGAACATGTTGCTTCACAATGATAACAGAAATAAACAAAATTTGTAGCAACATGGAACTGGAAGTCAACAATTTTAAGGAGTGGATTTTATTTTACTTTCAAAAAAATAAATTTTGAACAAATGAAACAAGCCTCAGGAAATAAAGTATTAGATTCAAATGCAAACGAAAAATATGCAACCGATAGCAAAAATGAACAATTATATGTTCAAACAAAAATTATTACTATCACAAGTGCAATTTATTTAACGGACTATACAGTTTTTCTTAAATTTAATGATGGTGTAGAAGGTAAGGTGGATCTGAAAAATCAGTTAAAAGGTGAAATTTTTAATCCGCTTAAAGATATCAATTACTTCAAACAATTTGAACTCGATGGGTGGACTATTACATGGGAAAATGGTGCTGACTTTGCTCCTGAATTTTTATATAAGTTAACCCTAAAGCAAATTAATGCCAGCTAGTTTGTAGTTGGTAGTTTATAGTTGGTAGTTTATAGTCGGTAGTTTATAGTAGGTAGTAAGCAGTAGGTAGTAGGTAGTAGGTAGTTTGTAGTTGTTGATGCCTGAATAACGTTGACCGTTTTGTTACTTATTTTTACTTGTTT
>JBAXMR010000077.1:0-23744 GCA_037134195.1 Paludibacter sp.
ATTTACAATGTAGATAGATGGCAAATTAGGGATAATATTTTACTTTGGATAAGAATAGCGGGGCATGTTTTTTACAAATAAATTAATGGCAGTCCCTCCATGAACAGCAAAATCCGGAATTTTATATACCAATGGCATAATCCGAATTAAAAGTGCCACCTGCTTTTTATAAGTTTCATTCATATTGGTATAATTCTTTTGGTATAGTTATCCTATATTCAGGAAGATAAATCCCATTGTCTGCTAATTTATACTTTCCAGTACCTAATTCTATTTTAGCTTTATCCAATCTAAAACACCAATCATGTCCGGCTTTTTCAGCCATATATAAGAATAGTCTCTTTACTTTTATGTTGTCAGTTTTTTCCAGCAACTTTTGCACAACTTCAGCTCTCAATGTCGTAAGTTGTTCCATTATGTAAAATAAATCTATATACGCATATTGACTCGGAGCCAACATCAAACATTCAAGAAATGCTTGTTCAGGTACAGAAGTAAGTATTTCACAATTCCCCTTGTTGAAAGTTGTAAGTTGTGGGTTCAGAAAAGTTTTCGTTGAGAAGAACTTTAATTCATTTTCAAATTCGGTATTTATCAACCATTTTGGTATATTTTGCTGTATTGGATATCCTATCATCAATACTGGTTTTCCCATTGGAACGTAGTGATTGAATCCTGATAGTTCTAATGCGGAATGAGCTCCTACATAAAAACTATTATTCAATTGGGTATTGTAACTGGATATTGCTGCATAAGACGAAAGTTTATCACCCGTTCTGTACATAACTCCTCTTGTTAGCATCGAAAACCATCCTGATCTTCTATATTGTTGTATCAATTGGGCTGAATATCCATTTTTATTCAACCATCCAGAAAAAAGTAACCCTCCAGGTTGCCAATATTGTAACAATTGGTTCAATTTATTCCCATTATCTATATTCATAATATACGTTGAGCATTTAAATTCAACTACAAAAATATATTTTATAGTCTGATCCAACAAATTTTTATTGATTTTATTTGCTTTAAAATTCAAATTTGGTTGAATATGAATTTATTTCGTATAGTATTAATATATTACAAATGGATTATTTGAACTACCCCTCACTTCCTCTTATCCTTCGCCCCGCTATCAAATGCAATAAGATTAAACATTTCACAGCTCATACGGGAATGGACACGGTTTCCATATTAATTGCCGTAGAATTTATACGTAAAAAAGGTGTGTTGTAATCTCCAGATAGGATATTAACTATGTATTATCTCAATGGATCTATAATTCTACTATCAATCATCTATTTTTTTCAAAATCATTTTTGCGGGGTTTCCGCACAACTCTCCCTGTGGCATATCAATAGTTAATTCTTTGTTTCTCAAATACAATTTTAATTGCTTCAAATTGGGATTCATGAGCGGATCGTTCACAGAAAGGATACATTCCTTGCCTTCTTCTATCAATACCACACAAGGTGCTGAGGCACTTAATTCAAGTCTCTTTGAAACCAACTTGGTATTGGCCGAATAAAATACTGCTTCAGTTATTCTCTTATCAATCGACTGAATAGCCTGAATCAAGGTATCGTTTCTTAATACTTGAAATGGAAGTTTCTTATCTGGCGTTTTATCGCCGGCATACACTACGTATCCATACGTCCCATTGTTTACTTTTTGTCCATGATCAATCCACAATCGTAGAATATTGGCATTGGTTGGTATGTTCTTTATATTTTCATTTTCTTTGTGCATTTTAGCCCAATCTGCTTTTTTATTCTCATTAATAAAATAGGCATTTGCTGAATATTCAGGGAGTAGAGTATATGCAAACTTATTCTTTTGCATGACCCAAACTGGCTTTCCGTTGACAAAAAAGGATTGTTGAACACCTTCTGCTAGTGGCTCTTCTTTTCCATTTTTCAATATGACTATATCCGTATCTCTTGATGTTTGGTCTATTGTTGTACGAATAGTGCCTTCCATTTCTGGATTCAGATTATTAACCCCTGCACCCAAGGCAATAAAATAATCACCCAAGATAAAATATCCTTTGTGCACCTGTATTCCATAGATAAGGTCATTTACTGGACTCTTTGCAGTTCCATATTTAGTAAAAGCATCCATTTTCTCAAAATTAAAACCCGCAACTGCATTTTCACCCCCTAAAGTAGCAGCACCAGCAAAGTTGAATTTACTGCAATATCCTCGCCAGTGAGTTACAGGAGTTAGCTTATCCATTCCCTCACGTGCCGTTACCCCTGGAGTAGCAGTTACATCCCAGCCTCCAAAAACTTTACGATATTCTAGTCCATTTTTTTGAAACAAAGTTGATCCGTCATCTGTAAAAAAGTTATAATTATCATAAGCAGTATTCATGCTTTCAAGTCCGTCACAACGTACAGAGGCCATATTTACCATGATGTGATAATTGGCATTTTTCTTGAACAAATCATCGTTATTAAAAAACCAACGTGTACCCGAATACACACCGTCATTCAGGGAACTCATATTAATGTTTTTTACTTTACATTCGTCGTTAAATTGTTTCATCTCCGATAATTCTGCAGGAGTAAGCGAAACATCAAACTCTTTAATTAAGGTTTGAGCCATACCTATTGTACGTGGCAAGCCTTGAGATAAATTATAAGCCATAGTCATACGATCATTACCGGGAATTCGATATCCTTTGTAATAATACCAATTAGAACCGCGTATAAAATTGAGTAAGGCATTTACATTATCACGTGATAACTGTTTTGCCCAAGGGGAACCTTTTAGAAAAGTCAATGTTTTGATTGCCGCCGACGTGCCATCAATAGGATAGCCCCAAACGTGACTCTGCCTACCGTGTCCCCAACCAGCTCCATCCGCAGTAAATCCCTCGGTCCAAAAAGCACTGGTATAAGTATTCTGAGAAACTGTACTTAACGCTTTCTGACTCACATCTGATACAACGTCAATCATAGGGATGGATCGATACATTAAGGCAACTGGCAACAGGGGGCGATAGTCCAAAGCATTTCCACCAACCCACCAAACATTATTTCTAAAACGGTCAACACTCACAACGTTCTTATCAGTAGAATCATTACGAAATGGTTGTGTATAAGCTTGCAATCCAATAACTTTCAACATATCACAAGCTTCCACCAACAAAGGATTTTTTGCATTTCCAGCCTCTACCATTTCCATCTCTTTGAAGAATGAAAAATAGATATCAGCTGCTAAAACGGGTAATGCAAAGCACGAAACATGAAATCGTAAATATATATTTTTACGAGCAATTTCACTTTTTCCATAAAAAAGAATTGACTTTAAAAAACGACTTTGCTGCTCTTCTGTTAGTACAACTTCAGCTTTTTTGTGTGCTAATGCTATAAATCTTAGCCTAGCAAAACTTCTTTCTAAAAAATCCGCCAATATTGTTTTAGTTGGCCCATTCATTTCTCTTTTCACATCAATAAATTGCCCATCATCATTTATAGAATCAAGACATTGATTAACTGACAGTTTTACTGCCGGGCCGTTATAACGCAAAGTGATATTTTTAGCATAATTTTGACGGAATTGCTGAATAAACTTTTCCTTTTCTTCGTTCTTTACTTTTTGTCCTTCGCTAAAATATCGATGATAGTTAGAATATGCTATTTCTGTTTCTACTTGCTGGGCAAATCCTGTCATTGAAAAAAATGAAAGCAGATACACAACTACGTACATTGAGTTTTTCATAGTTTAATTTGATTTTAATTTATCTTTTAACTTTAATTTTATATACCACAGCTAAATCAGTTTCAAGATTTGATTTTGAAGAAGCTTGTATTTCTAACCCTTCATGGGTTTGCTTCCAATCAATTTTCCGTTTGCACCCCAACAAATTCACAGATTCTATGTTCATTCCAGCTAAAGACTTTACTAGCAACTGTTTAGTAGGTTGAACCATTACAATAGCATAAATCGCATTATTATTGGTTGTAAAACGTATATCTTCTTGTGTATATTTTGGCATTACATTTATTTGACTCTCCTCTTTTCGTTCCGATCGGGTTTTAATCCTATTAGGACCTTCACCCATAACAGTGAATGGTCGACTATCATAGATGGCCTCACCATTTACATTTAACCATTTTCCTACTTTTAATAATGTTTGCTCTTGATCACCGGCAATTGTCCCATCAGGTCGTAAAACAACATTCAGCAAAAGATTCCCATTTCTACAAACTGTTTCGGTTAACATTGCCACCACTTTCTGAGCCGAATAATAGCTTTTCCCTTCGCCATCATAATGCCAATTCCCCATCCCTTCTTCCATTTCCCAAGTATCCGGAAGAATTGTCTTGCTAAAATCTGTTTCATACACCTCAGTTATTGAGCCCCTTTTAATAGCATCTATACCTTTTAGAGTGAGTATGCCTTCGTCTTTACCATGGTGCCATTTGCGCTCCTGATTAAAATAGTGTTGTGCAATTAACATCCCTACGCGCTGGTCTGGAGTTTTATTATCAGCTCCCTCTTCGAATCTAACCCATTGTCTCCAAATATTATTGGGTGACCAAAGATCAAATTCCAATAAATCAGGCTGATATTTATCTATCAACTCTTTGGTACGAAGAAACCAGTTTTTAATAAATGCAGCAGTGGGACGATCTCCATTTGCACCACCCTTGTGCATTGGACCATATAAATCAGTAGGGTCATATCCTTCCCACCATTTGCCTTTTCCATCAGCTTGTGAAATGCAACCGTCATACCGAATTCCCTTTTTCACTCCGCTAGTATCAGCTCCACGAGATGGATCATACCAGCCCCAACTATTAATATTATGAATTGAGACACCGAAACGAAGGCCTTCATTTTCAGCTGCTTTTTTCCACTCTCCTACAATATCACGCTTTGGTCCCATATTTACCGAATTCCATGGCTGATATTTTGAATTCCAATTATCAAAATTATCATGATGAACGGCCATAGAAACGATATAACGCGCACCCGCTTTCTTATAAAGGGCTGTTAATTTTTCGGCATCAAATTTTTCGGCTTTCCAGTCGTTAATTATATCTTTGAAACCAATTTCAGATGGATGACCGTATTTCTTTAGATGGAATTTGTACAATTCACTGCCCTCATAATACAATTTGTGTGCATACCAATCGCCACCACAGGCCTCCGATTGGGGACCCCAATGTGCCCATATACCAAATTTTGCATTTCTGAACCAATCTGGAAACTTCCGAGTATTTAAGGATGCCCAAGTAGGCTTAAAATCGCCTTTTGCCACTTCAAGCTGATCTTTGTTTACTAAAGAATCAGCGACAGTAATCTCCTTTTGTGTTTTTTTCAACTGAACAAGATTCGTTTTGGGATTTACTTGTCCAACGAGACTGTATGAAAGGAAACAGACAAAGAATAATAATTTATTTCCCATCATTACTTTGTTAATAAATTTGTGACTCCACTGAGCGAAGATAACTAAGTTTAAATTTTTTCTTTTCATTTTTTTGTTTTAATAATGTTTATATACGTATGACTACTATTCTATTTTTTTCATTTCAGTCATCATTAAGTATCCATAAACTATTGATATACACGAACAATTAACTTCCAAATATGCGGTGTTTTTTTTTAATAACAGGTTGCTTATCATAAAAGCTCTTATTTAAAATCTCAGAAATAAATTTTATTTTCAATCTAATGAAATAAAATTTCATCAACAAATACTCATAAGAGCATTAAATTCATTAACCTATTATTGTGGATATGGCAAGATAAATGGATTAGCCTTGCCAGAAAGCCAAACATCTGAAGGCCATATCTCATGAAGTATATCTGTCAGGATATGCTTCTCTGCTAATTGAATTCCTCTTAAAAGGTTCACCGGATTTACCCCTGCTTCCAAAGCTAGTCTTGCGCTCCCAATTAGTCTATCATTCCATTCAATTTTTCTTTTCATATCACGAATTACCCTGGAAATAGGGTCTGAAAGGAATGGATTTGTCATTCTAATCAACAAATCTTCGGCATAATCACGGAATCCTGTAGGAGTAAACAAATCATCAAACCCATTATATTTATGAATTAGACCTATGCCCGCCTCATCAATAAATGCCTTTCTGGAAAACTCCATGATATCTGTATGAAAAGCCACCTCAGCTAAACTTCGGCATCCTCGCTCCTTTGCTAGAAGACCTAACAGCAGATGTATGGCATTATGCCCATAGAGTTTTGCTTCTTCAAAGGGCATTAGATCAGCTTTTTCTTCAAAAATGTCAATTCGATGTACAAATCCTGATAATTCAATCTTTGAAATTAGTATTTTATTAAAATCCTCAACTAATACAGTTTTATTACTTCCTGGAGTAAGCGGTTCTAATTTGAATTGCTTAATAACCCTTTTATCCTCAACGATACTAGACATTTTGCCAATAACCGTATTCAAAAATTGAACATTGTTCAACTTTTCTTGGGATTGATATTGAACAACATTTGAACGAAGAATTTCTGCTGCATGATTATTATTTTCTGCAGTATAAATAATAGACTGGTGATCTGAACTTTTATTATTTAAGCCATTTGCAAGACATGATGCTACTGAACTATCACCACCCATATTGTAAAAAGCGACAGAAGGAAGTGAAGTTACAATCTCATCTGCATCTGAAATGGCATTTATTAATTCCTCTCTATCTTTTGATTTAGATGGATTTAATACCTTTACACCTTCAATATCAGCAGTTTCTATATGGTCACGGAAAGCAATATTGATCGTGCATCGGCCATTGTTTTTATTAACAGACTCCAACAGGTTTTCATCGATTTCGGCTATTGTATAAGATTTAAAATTTCCGGACATGAATGCTTCATAAAGGAACAGTCCTGTTTGTATGGGCCCGAGGCCAAAGCCTACAAAATTTCCTTTTGTCATATTGTCTGTTTATTTAATTTTAATTCATCTGCCTTCCCTTTTAAAAACGATAATCCCAGAGTTACGAAATCATTTGCATCAGGACAAACATTCTGAAAAATACCCCTTTTAAATCCGTAACCATTTTCCCCTGTATTGTATGTTTCCATAAGGATACGTGAATTAGGACATGTTGCTGATAAAGCCGAAAAAACCTCATCCCACGGTACAAGCCCGCCCCCAGGTACTCCTCTATCACTCTCGCAGGCATGTATTCCCCATAAATAACTCCCACAACTTTTTATGGCTTTTGCATAATCACGCTCTTCAGTTACCATGTGGTACGTGTCGAGATTAACATATAGATTGGGGTGTTTTACCAATGTTATTAAATCAATAGCATCCTGTGCCGTATGGACAAGATGAGTTCTGAAACGGCTCATTGGCTCAATAACTAATTTTATGTTTAATCTATCAGCGTATGTAGCTAACTTATATAGATTATGAGCTATTCTATCAAAATCTGAAGATTGTTTTAGTTTAGGTAAGATATTTCCCGGATGACTGTAAATTGCCCCATTATAGGCAACTGCACCTAAGTTTGCAGCCTTTTGTATTATCTTTGTATGCCATTCCAAACCAAGTAGTTGATTTTCTCTTTTTTCTGAAGATATATCACATTCCATTGGCCAAATATTTCCCGGACCAACAGTTAACTCAATATCTAAATCCATAGCTCTCCTTTTTACAGTATCTGAATTAAATGTAATATCATCTCCGAGGGAAATTTCAAAACTGTCTAATCCCAATAATCGAACTTCTTCAAGTATATACAGGCTATTATCAGTCCAATACTCAGTCCAAAGAAATTGATGTGCCCCATATTTGTATGTTGTCATTTTTATATTGAAGTTTTTTTAAAGTTAAAAATCAGCCAGAATAAATTTATATGATTTATTACCTGACAAATAACTTTATTTATACAATGCTCCGTAATTCTGACAAGCTCTATAATCAGCACTTTCGGAATCCATTCCAAACGCTGCCCAAGCATTAGGGCGGAAAATATTTCCCTTGTCCACGTTATGCATACACACAGGGATACGAAGTATGGAAGCTAAGGTTATTAAATCTGCACCAATGTGTCCATAGCTAAAAGATCCATGATTTGCTCCCCAATTATTCATTACCGAATATACATCTTTGAAGTTTCCTTCACCGGTTAACCGTGGAGCAAACCAAGTTGTTGGCCAGGTTTTGCTTGTACGTTCATTAAGTATATTGTGAACTTCGGCGGGAATGTCCACAGTCCATCCTTCGGCCAATTGAAGTACCGCACCAAGACCTTTGACCAAATTAACGCGAGCCATAGTAACCGGCATACCACCTTTAGTTAAGAAGTTTGAAGAAAAGCCACCACCCCGGAAATACTCACCTTCGGCAGGATACCAAGTTGTAGCATCCAAGGTTTTTTGAACTTCTTCATTGGTAATCTCCCAAAATGGTTTCATAGCTGGTTTTCCATACATTGTTTGTTGACCACTACCATCCAACGATGCGGAGCCGGAATTTATTAAATGGATAAGACCATTTGAAGCCAATCCTTCTAACTTATGGCCAGTTACACGTTCTACCGCCTCAGGACTCCAATAAGTCCGCACATCAGCAAAAACCTGAGCAGTATTGGTCAATAATTTTCCAAATAACATGGCAACTCCATTTAGAGAATCATTCTCTGTAGCAACTACAAAAGCTTCACGTATTCCGTTCCAATCGAACGAAGTATTCAGAATAGCTTCTGAGAAATCGCCATTTGGCATAAAATCTGTCCATTGCCGTTGCCCCTGAAAACCTGAAGCAATAGCATTATGGCCTAATGCTTCTTCGCCAAAGCCAAGATCTCGCAGTTTTTTATTTCCAACCATTAAATCACGAATAATTAAGGTCATTTTTACCACAAATTCCCATTCTTGATCAAGCACTTCACGTGATTTAGTTGTTTGAGGTGGATTTGTGTTTGGACCTTCATTCGATTTGCAGTTTTTTACTGTCCAATCCATGGCTTTTTCGAATTCTTCTGGATCGAAAATTCCTAATTTTTCCCTGCGTAGAATTTCGCTCATATCTACGTATTCATTTCGCATACCCAAATATTCCTGAAAGAAATTTGCATCCACAATTGAGCCGGCAATTCCCATCGATACCGAACCGATAGAGAGATATGATTTTCCTCGTAATGTTGCAGCTGCTACACCAGCTTTTGCAAATCGTAACAACTTCTCCTGAACATCAGCAGGAATATCTGTATCGGAGCTATCCTGTACATCATGTCCATAAATCCCAAAAGCAGGTAATCCTTTTTGGTTATGACCAGCTAATGCAGCTGCCAAATAAACAGCACCCGGACGTTCTGTTCCATTGAATCCCCAAACAGCTTTGATGGTATGTGGATCTACGTCGATTGTTTCACTTCCGTAACACCAACAAGGAGTTACAGTGATTGTAATCCCCACACCTTCTTTCCTAAATTTCTCGGCACAAGCAGCAGCTTCGTCAACACGCCCAATGGTAGTATCGGCAATAATACATTGAAATGGTGTGCCATCACTGTATTTTAATTTTGAACTTAAAAAATTGGCAAGATTTACAGCCATATTCATGGTTTGATTTTCTAGCGATTCGCGCACACCACCCTGACGGGCATCAATGGTTGGACGAATTCCAATTTTTGGATTTTCGCCCTGTAAGCGCCCTGTTTTTTCTTTCCGGTTTGATGTACCTAATGATGAAACACCATTTTCATTATTTCCCGCTTTCATGTAAATTTATTTTTTTGATTATCTTAACTTGTTTTTTTAATTATTTTTGTTCATTTACACAATTTTGAATTTTTCAATTTTGATTTTATTCCTGAAATCATTAGGAGAAATTCCGGTTTCTTTTTTAAATGATGTAGAGAAATAATCGCTTGAAGTAAATTGCAACATATATGAAATCTCTTTTATAGAGTTTGGAGTTTCTATTAATAGTTGTTTTGCCTTATTCAGTCTCAAGTCATTGAAATACTTTGCGGGTGAATCTCCGGTATGTTTTTTGAAGTTTTTTCGAAATAAGGTATAACTAATGTTTAAATTAAATGCTATTTCTTGTATAGAAATATTTTCGAAAATACTCTCATTCATTATAATTTTTGCTTGCTCCATTTGTTGAAATTCTCTCTTTTCAAGTGTTTTGTTTTTTGATTCTGAAATTATCAATCCTAACACATGAAAAAGCATTCCAGACAAATATACTTGTGATGATTTTAATCCGTTTTGCACCACATCAATTGCCCGATGAAAGAGTATTGTTAATTCTTCACTGAACCCGATATCAATAATTGAATTTTCAACTGGAAAGAATTTCCGGATTAGAGTATTGAACATTTCATCCGTTTCAAAACGGATAAAATATTCTTTCCATTCGCTATTACTTAAATGATAGTAGGTATATTTTTGATTTGGACTTATTAATAGAATTTTACCTTTTGATATTTTTTTTTCAATCGAATTCTCAAAACACATGCAGCCTGTTCCTTTTGTAATGTAAATTAGTTTGAACTCATTTGAAACTTTTCCTTTTTTATATTGATACCTATAATCTTTAATTCTGTTGGTTTTGTCTTTGTCCTCGTGTGGCAAAATAGATTTGAAACCTACTGAATTGATAGTTATGCCAAAGTTAATGTTGTCATCATCAATTACAACATTTCTGAATTCAGAATAAATATCATTTACTATCATATTTTATATAATAAATAGTTTGTGAAGATTAAATCAATGTGTAATTACCACATTTTCAGCCATATCGTAAAGCGGACCCGCTGGCTTAGAACCTACAAATGAATAATAGACCAAATAACAATAACTGGCAACTGGAACTATCATTTCCAAAGCCATACTATGGGTTTTATCTGATATTAATCCCATAAGAGGAGTCCAGATAGCACCACCAATAATGGACATAATAATCATTGAACCGCCAATTTTAGTGTTTGGGCCAAGTCCTTTTACACCCAATGCAAATATTGTTGGGAACATGCAAGACATAAAGAAACTGGAGATTACTAATGCCCAAACTCCCAAAAACCCAGGATGAAGAATAGTAATGGAGGTTAATACTATATTTATGATGCTAAAAGTTCCCATTAATTTGTTTGGCTCAAATTTTCGCATCAAGGCTGTTGATACAAAACGCCCGATGCCGAACGCAAACAAAGCATAAACCAGGTAAACACCAGCTTCTTTTTCGGGCTTTTGGAGAAAATATTTTACATATTGGATTAAAAAACTCCATGTACCAACTTGTGCACCAACATAGAAGAATTGCATCAAAATTCCTTTTAAAAAATGTGGATATTTAAGTAGTTTAGAAATATGACCATGACCATCCTCTGACTTCCCGTTGATTTTCAAAGGATTATCTGTTTCTGCAGGAAATTTCACTTTCCATATTATAAAAGCCCAAACCAAAATAATACATCCTATCACCATATATGGCGGAATAACACGTAGTATTTCGGTATGTAAATAATCATTGTAAGTTCCTGCAGCTTTCATGGCTTCAACCTGAGTAGCCGAATGTTCAACTCCCGAAAATATAAACTGACTTCCAATTAGTGCCCCAGTCATTGCACCAAGTGGATTAAATGCCTGAGAGAAATTTAACCGTTGTGCCGAGGTTTCGGGATCACCCAGAACAGCTATAAACGAATTTACTCCCGTTTCTAAAAATGCTAAACCGCTGGCAATAACAAATAGAGCCAATAAGAATAGCTCAAATTTTCCGGCCACAGCTGCCGGATAAAAGATAAATGCACAAGTTGCAAATAGTAACAAACCCATAATCAGACCTGTTTTGTAATTGTATCTGTCCATCACTAATGCAGCAGGCAAAGCCATTAAGAAGTACCTTAAATAAAAAGCTGATTGTACTAATCCCGCCTGAAAGCGATTCAACTCGAACGATTTCATAAACTGAGGTATTAGTATATCGTTCAGGTTATTAGGCATTACCAAAGATAAAATAAAGCGGTTACTAATATAAAAGGAATTAGATTGGTTTTGCTTACAATTTTGTGCGTTGACATGTTGTTAATTTAGTTAGGCGATTTATAATGACGTTGTAAAATTGTATAGAGGAATTTTTATATTATAATTCTCCCAATGTATCTTTTCTGCTTTCCTTTTATAAAAATAGATTCCCCCAATCAGGATTTACTCCAAATCTTACTGATTTCTTCCAACGATTTTCCTTTTGTTTCTGGCATAATCTTCCATACGAAATAGAATTGAGGAATTAATACAGCTGCGAAAACAAAGAAAATTGTACTTTTACCCCACTGATCACGAAGGATGGGAAATAGTTGATTGAGAACAGCATCAGCTATCCATACAGCTAATGAACTGATTGCAACCGCACGACCACTTATTCGTGTTGGAAAAACTTCTGACATAAAAACCCATTTTATTGGCCCCATTGAAAATGCAAAACACGCAACGAAAGTCGCTGCCGCAGCAATTTTTAAAGTACTTGAAGAATTATCTTTCCCTAATAACAGCCCTAAAATTACCAAAGAAATAAAACAACCCAGATTTCCCCAAAAAAGGAGTGGCCTTCTACCCGCACGGTCCATTAGCCAAACCGCAACTAATGTAAAAACTGAAAGTGATGATGCGATAATTATCATCCCGTTCATTTCATTTGACAGTTGAATTCCCTGACCTCGTAAGATTTCAGGGCCAAAATTCCAGATAGTAGTAATACCACTAAATTCACTTATTACACCTAAAAAAAGTGCCATTACTAAAACTTTTCTTAATCCTGGTTTTAACAACTCTTTCAATGATCCGCTTTCTGAAAGCGAGTTTTTTATTGATTCAAATTCATTGGTTGCAATCTTCTCACCATTAATTCGGGTCAATATTCTTATTGATTCATCACTTTTACCCTTTTCTGCAAGCCATCTAGGACTTTCAGGAACAACAGTACAAAGCAAAAAGAATAAAAGTGCGGGAACCGATTCCATGCCTAACATACTTCTCCAGACTTCTCGTTCTATTATCAAACCAACAATTCCGGTTGAATTGCTACCCTTTATTTGTTCATGCCAGGATAATAACCCAGTATTTATGACAATTGCCAATACGATGCCGATACAAATAGCTAACTGAAATAATGATACCATCCGGCCTCTTAAACGAGCAGGTGATACTTCTGAAATATAAAGAGGGCAGACCATGGATGCAATTCCAACTCCTACTCCTCCAATCCATCGAAAAAATATTAAAGATCCTGAAGACCATGCAACTCCACATCCTACCGAGCAGATCAACAAAAAACAAGAAGCAGCAAGAAGAGCTTTTTGACGACCAAATTTATCACTGAATTTACCTGCCATGGCACATCCAATTACTGATCCAACCATGGCTGAACTTACAAACCATCCTTCCATGGCACTGGAAAATCCAAACCTTAATACAATTAAATCCTTAGCTCCAGAAATAACAAAAAGGTCATATCCAAATAGCAAACCTCCAAGTGTTGATGCAAAACATATAAATGTTAAGTAAAGCAAACTTCCCTGTTTTGTGATTTTTTTAATCATTTTTTAGTGTGTATTTAGTTGTTTTAATACAATATGAATAAATAACGTTTTGTAATTAAAACTCAAAGATTTTACTCTTAACGAGCATTGACAATCCTACAAAATCGATTTTTTTAAAGTTTATTTGTGCATAGGTACAGCATAATACTATTACTTGACCGTGTAAATCTCCTAATATTCTTTTTTGTTTAAATAGTGGACGACTATTCATTACATTTTTTCCCTCACATATATCCCTAAAACTCCATTTTGTTTAATTAATATAAACAAGTATGCTAAATAAGTGAAAACAAATAACGAATACACTACCCAATATCAGCTACTTTTTTTGTTTTTTATTAAAATTGATATGGTTAACTATTCCAATTCACTTTCTATTTCCAAACAACTACCTCAGCAATGCCTAATTCACGTGACCCGAAAATAATTTTAGCATTCTTTGGTAAGTTTAGAATGACCTTGGTTGACGAATAATTAATGGCTACCCAAAATCCATCACGCCAATTCACGATTACCCCATCCGCTTGTTCGTTAGTGCTAACACCGGCTGTTTCAAAAGTTTTCTTCAGCACCTCCTTTTCAAACTTTCCGTCAACAGTAGAAGTCCCGATATAAGTAACCGTTCCTTTACCTAACTTTCGGTGTATCACAGAAGCTTTTCCGGCGTAAAATTGGTCGGCATACTGTGCCCATATTTCTGTACCTGGAAATGGCTCCAACACATCACCCCAAATATTCCACACATAGTTTTTCTCTTTGAAAGCTACTTGAGCCTTTATGTCTTCTCCAAGTTCGTCATACATCGATATTTTAGAGCCAATTAAGTTGCTGATTGCATCCGCCCAAGGTGCTTCCTGAAAATGTCCGTTGCGTTCTTTCAGTCCGGTTCGGCAGCTTAAAATTAGGTGACCTCCATTTTCTACATATTTTTTCCACTTCTCAATTAGTATTTTATCCAGCATTTGATAGGCAGGAGCAATAACAAAAGGATAAGTTGACAAATCACGATTTTCGTCAATAATATCCACCGGAATGCAAAGCGTTTTCAATACGGAATAATAGCGTGTGATATGACTCATCTCATTCCACTGATAGGTCTGTTTTTGAACTTCAGTTTCCCACACATTATCTGGATTAAAAAGTAAAGCTGTTTTTCTGTCGGCATATTCTGACGGCATACGCATATTGGGCTGATAAAGTTTACGGAGTTCACGAATTTCTTTCATAAACTGTGCATATTGTTGACCGCCATTCAGTTCGGTAATACCATCCGTTCCCACCATGCCATAATGAAACTGCTCACCACCAAACAAGGGTTGACGGAAACGATATGAACATATAAAATCCAAGCCGCCAGCGAAAGCGTTCCACAACCATGCCCTGACTGCTCCGGGATACGGTTGCGGATTGTATGAGCCCCAATTTACCTGACCTGGTTGAAGCTCCATAACGCCCGTTACACCTTTAACTGGTCGGAAGAAATCGTTTGCCCAGGATATGCGCCACGGATCGCCCAACCGGAAACCTTGATCGCCAATTCCCTTAGTATAACCGGCAACGGGATACATGGTGTATGAAATAAAATCGAGATCTTTGCTTCTCCACGGGTCAACATCAGTGTGAATATGCATAAAATTAGTAGTGACAAATTGCGATTTAGAAATATTTTCACGCAGTATTTTGTGTTGCATCGAAATGAATGAAGCACATTCATCGGCACTAAATCGTTTAAAATCAACTATTGAAATTGGGCTTGCTACTCCTGAAAAAAGCTGTGAAGTATTGGGTATTTCTATTTGACTAAAATCGGAATAGATACCCGACCAAAAAGCTGTTCCCCATGCCTCGTTCAATTTATCAATGGTTATATATTTCTTTTGAAGCCACGCTTTGAAGTTTTTCTGGGCAGCTGGACTGTAATCATAACTACCATAATGTGAAGGTTCGTTATCTATTTGCCAACCCCATATCCTTTTGTCATTTGCATAATGCTTGGCCATTGCCGCTACCATTTTAGTGGTCAGTTCACAAAATTTGGCATTCGACCACGAGCAGTGTTGGCGGGTACCGTGTTGTCCTGTTTTTCCAATATATATTTCAACCAGCACTTCAGGGTATTTACGTATCAACCAAACAGGTGGTGTGGCAGAAGGTGTACACATTATGACTTTTAAATTGTTCTTTTCAGCTAGTTCTAGAGCTTTATCTAACCATTTGAAATCATAGTTTCCCTCACTTGGTTCCATTTGTGCCCAAGCAAATTCGGCAACATGCGTAAATTCAAATCCCATATCAGCCATTTTTTTGAAATCGCGATCCCATTGCTCCGGATTCCAGGCTTCGGGATAATAATATACCCCTGTCTCTACCATTTTTTCTGGATTGAAGAACTCTTTTTGGGCTTGAATAGATACTGCACAAATTACAGAAAAACTAATTAATAAAAAATTTCTCATTTTTTTGCAGAACATTTTAATTTGTTTATAATAAAAGTATTCATGGCCTAATTCATAAATAGATCAGTATCATTATTGTGTTGATTTTGTAAATTTATGTTGTAAACAAACCCGTACAATTGAATCAAACAAATAAAGAAATGGATTTTCAAATATATTTTCAAGTTTAGACTGCAAAATTACTTTATAACTATTATTAGAGATTATGTGATTCTCCAAATTATATGCTGTAATCTTCCAATTTTCAAGCCCATTGATTCATTTAACTAAAAATATCATTTGCTATGCAGTATAACAGCTCAATAGTTTTCGAAACGACAATTCGACAATTCAATTTATCTGCTTTAAATAATAAAATGCATAGGTAAATACGATAAATGAATTATTTAATAATTACTTAATGGACAATAATGGCTTAATATTAGAGAATAAGGGACGTTTGACATTAAAATAAAAACTATTTTTGTAAAATCAAGTTTTTACAATCAAAATGATTTTTTATGAAATTACACTTAGCACTTTTGCTATTACTATTCAACCTTTTACAACTTAACGCACAAGATATAAATTTTGAGCATATTGGCTCAGTTAATGGTTTATCTCAAGTCTCGGTTTTGTCCATTTATCAGGATGAAATTGGATATATGTGGTTTGGAACAGAGGAAGGACTCAATAGGTATGATGGAAAAGATATAGACGTTTTTAGAGCATCTGAAAATGATAAATTTGGATTAACTAACAACGTTATAAATAAAATTTATGGTGACCACAATGGATTTTTATATCTACTCTGTGGATATAAAGATTTAGTATCTTATAATTGCAAGAAGAATGTTTTTAAGCTTCTAAATGATAAATGTCAAACAATTTGTCAAGGTAGG
The DNA here is from genome assembly GCA_037134195.1 of Paludibacter sp. GTDB lineage: Bacteria > Bacteroidota > Bacteroidia > Bacteroidales > Paludibacteraceae > Paludibacter. The sequence goes on from JBAXMR010000077.1 coordinate 16,876, forward strand.
AAAAATCTATGGTTTTCATCTGATAATAAAATAATGAAGTTTGATTTTGAAACTAAATCAACACTAAATTACTATTCCGCAAAAACAATTCGTCCCATCACCAAGCTTCTGGAAACGAGTATTAACAAACTATATATTGGTACTGAATCGGGGCTGTATTTGTTGGATGAGAATAAAATGTTTAATGAAATTATCTCAAATGAAAATATAACTGCTATTTATGAAGATATAAAAAAGAATATTTGGATTGGGACTCTTAATAATGGTGTGTTTAAAATTAATACAACTGGATTGATAGAACATTATTCTCACGATTTGAATACTGAATCAAAATTATCCAGTAATTATATCCGCGATTTTTGCGAAGATAATTATGGTCAAATATGGATAGCCACCTTTGTTGGTTTGGATAAGTTAACTCCTGATAATGGGAAAATTATCAATTATAGAAATTATGGAGATAAGCCAACCGACCTGTCTCATACATCAATTTACTCAATATTTAAAGACAAGCAAAATACTTTATGGATAGGTACTTATTTTGGTGGCGTTAATTTTCACAATCCCGAATATAATATTTACAGTTACTATTACCCCAATCCAAACCAACCGACTAATCTTAATTTTCCCATTGTTGGAAAGATTGCCGAAGATAATGCTGGAAATCTTTGGATATGTACAGAAGGTGGTGGTTTGAATTTCTTTGATAGGAAGAATAGAACTTTTCATGCATTTAAAGCTGGCGAACCGAATAGTGTTTCACATAACAATCTAAAATCTATATGGTTTAATTCACAAAATAATAAACTTTATATTGGAACAATACACGGCGATTTAAATATTTATGATATAAGTACTAAAAGATTTAAAAATATTACTCTTTTAAAAAATGCTTTTAGTACAAACAACGTGCTAGCAATGTGTCCACACGATGGACAATTGTATATTCTAACTCAGAATGGGATAATGGTACTTGACATGAAAACAGAAACAGCTTCTCCTTTATTTTTAATTAAAAAGAAAACAAAAAATATAGGAAATCATTTGTCCACGATGTTGATAGATTCAAAACAAAATCTTTGGGTAGCATTAGGCAATGGCGCTTTGAAATGCTTTAATTTAACCACTGAAAAACTCAATGTTTATACTCATGATTATGATAAGTCCGGCACAATTGGTCGACATGTAATCACACGTGGTTTTCAAAATAGACAAGGAAAAATATTCTTTGCAACAAGAGGATCGGGATTGTTCGAGTATCTCCCCGAAAAAAATTCTTTCAAGCATTATTCAGTCGAAGATAATGGCTTATTGTCAAATTTTATCTATGATATTACAGAAACGACTTATGGATATTTAGTTTTATTGACCAATAAAGGCGTTAATTTATTTGATGCTAAAAGCAATAAATCAATTTGCCTCGATAAAAATCGTGGTCTTCCATTAGATATAATAAATGTTGGCTGTGGTGTCTATTCAACCAAAATCGGTGAAATTTTTATTGGAGGAGCAACTGGTATGGCATCTTTCTTTGAAAATCAGATAAATCCAACACCCAAAGAATATAACTTGTTTTTCTCGGAACTATATGTAAATAACCAAGTTGTAAGGCCTGGAGACAATACAGGCATCCTTGAAACTGCATTGAACTATGTACGTGAACTTAAACTAAATTACAACCAAAATAATTTTAGTGTCAAGTTTGCTAGTTCAAATTACATAAAAGCAAACAAGACTAATTTTGAGTATCGGCTAAAAGGGTTAAATGACCAGTGGAGTCTTGTAACTGACCAAACGCTTAAATACACCAATCTAAGCCCCGGAAATTACGAGTTAAATATTCGTGAGATACAAGAGAATAATTCAAAAACAGCTCCCAAAGAGATTAATCTTCAAATTAAAATTTCACCACCATTTTATGCTTCATGGTTGGCTTATATATTCTATTTGACAATTTTGGTTGCTGCTGCCTGGAAACTGTATATGTTTAATAATTCAAAAATTACATTGCGTACTTCGCTTGATTATGAATTGCGTGAAAATGAAAGAATTAAGGACCTAAATCAGACAAAACTTCAGTTTTTTACAAATATTTCACACGAATTTCGCACACCTCTTACATTAATTATTGGTCAAATTGAATCAATCATACAAATGCAAAATATTTCACCTACCTTTCACAGCAAATTAACTAAAATATACAAAAATGCTTCACATCTACGTAATCTGATTACTGAATTGCTCGATTTTAGGAAACAAGAAAAAGACTTATTGGCTCTAAAAGTTTCTAATCAAGATATAGTTAGTTTTACCAAAAACACTTTTGCGTCATTTCACGAAATGGCTATTTCAGGGAAAATTGATTATAATTTCATAACTACCGAGCAAAACATAACACTTTGGTTTGATCCCTTACAACTTCAAAAAGTATTCTACAACCTTATTTCAAATGCATTTAGGTATTCACCACCTAATAGTTCAATTACAGTGAAAATTGAAAGGGAATCCGATATTATTATCATTTCTATAATCGATTCAGGAATTGGTATTCCGGCTGCAGACTTACCTAAAATATTTAATCGATTTTATCAAGCAAAAAATCAACCGGACAATAACTTAAATATGTTTAGTACTGGAGTAGGCTTAGCTCTTTCAAAGGGAATTATTGAACTACACCATGGGAGTATTGAAGCATTTAATAACGTGGAGAAGGGAACTACATTTCGAGTCGCATTACTTGAAGGAAATGAACATTTCACTGAAGAAGAAATAACTACATACTCCGAAATGGATTTGTATAATACACATCCTGATTTCAATTTTGATTCAATTCCAACTATTAATGATAAAGAAAATCATAAAACAACTATTCTTATAGTAGAAGATAATGAGGAGATGCTTCATTTTCTTATAGAAGTTTTCACTCCAATTTATCATGTTGAGACAGCAATGGATGGACTTGAAGGATTGGAAAAAGCCAAAGAACTACAGCCTCAAATTATACTCAGTGATGTAATGATGCCTAATATGGGCGGAAAAGAAATGTGTCAGAAATTAAAAACAAATCTTGAAACATCTCATATTCCAATTGTTTTACTTACTGCAGCTACGTCTGATGAACAAAATATTGAAGGATTAATGATGGGTGCCGATGACTATATTACAAAGCCATTTAATTTAAAAATACTAATTAGTCGTTGCAATAATTTGGTGTTAGGCAGAATTCGTATGCAGGAAAAATACTCTAAAACAACAGTTGAGACACCAATCCCATTGGCAACAAATTTGTTAGATCAAAAAATACTGAAAAAAGCTACAGAAATTGTAATGAATCATCTTGACGATTTTGATTTTGACATTTCAACTTTTGCTAACGAAATGGCATTAGGGAGAAGTAATCTTTATCTTAAATTAAAGGGTATTACCGGTATGACTCCCAATGATTTCATACTCAATATACGACTAAAAGAAGCGGCAAATTTACTCCTAAAAGAGAATGATTTAAATGTTTCGGATATTACATATCGTCTGGGATTTGGCACCCCTAGATATTTTAGTAAGTGCTTTAAAGATTTATTTGGAATGACTCCTCTGAATTATAGGAAAATAAACAATCCGAGTTCAATTAACACAGATGACGTTGTTGATTTGGAATAATATAAGTTTATAAATTTGCTTATTAACAAATATAAATCTAAAATATCTACAAAGATTTAGTATTATCAGTTATAGAGTTAATATGATGTCCGAATAAAATTTCAGCGAAAATTTAAACTAATAACCCTCAATAAAAGGTGTTAAATCCTTTTAAGCTTCAATCGGATTATCAAGTTTTGTTTCTTTCAATCATAGATTTAAAAGTGGGTTTGTTTCGTCCTGAAATTAATATACTGTTTTTTTGTATACTTTTTAGCATTTTGACTTTAAAATTCGATTTTTTGAGAATTTAAGGAGAATGTTGATTTCAATTCTTCAATCAAATAATCAGCAATATCTAAACCATTTTTTCTTTCTGCGTTTTTTGCGTCATCTTCTAACAATCTTGATATTGTTATTTTTGTATAACATTGTTTTTGAATTTCGAACATTTTCTGAGTCCATTTTTCAAATGCCCCTAAGTCAGGAAATAATATCACAGACCTATTTTCTAAAGTCAGACATTTTTCAACAGACAATCCATTAAGACTTCCTGTAGCCAACCAAATCAATTCGGGAATTAGAATACTGGCAATAGTAGCTGCTTTTTCACTTTCTACAATTCCAATTGTTTTGTACGGGTAAATATTTAATAAATGCTCTCCAAAGAAACATTGCTGCAAATTATAGTCTTCAGGCAATGTTCCGGATTTTTTGAGTTTATTGTGTGCCCAATTGATTGCCCCACTTTGGTGTTTTAATCTCCGTCCTGTTATCGGATTGTATTGCATAATTTTTCCTGTGCGTACTTTTCCCTGAATGTCTATTTGCCAAAAGATCACTTCTTTATTTTTTGTTGCACCCAGTAAGTAATTTTCAAAAACCTTTTGGATTTGTTCTTCGGAGAAATGATTTTTAAGGAATGAGACAAAATTGTTGTTTGGGCTGAGGGAATCAATGATGTAGGAGAGGGGGATAGACCCCACCAAACCTCCCGCAAGGGGAGGCTTAAGAGAAGTCGATGTGTTGAAATATTTATATGACATTGACGACGATTGCGACATTGGATTGTCTAAAATAAACTGTTTTGGGGTGTAATGATATCCACATTTGGATTCGCGGTTGCATCTGCCAACTGTATGATGAATGGGTTCGTGGGTATTACCATTCAGATATAGTGTGAAGCTTTGTTTGGTTTTGCAGGATGGGCAGGTATGGCGGGTGGATTTGCCTTTGTATTTTTCTAAGTATGGTGGAGGGTAGTTCATTTTAATCAGTTGATAGTTGATAATTTATAGTTGGTAGTAAAAAAACAGCTAGTTGCGGTTTGAAATACTGTGAAGCCCTTTGTTTAAAGGGGTTTTATTGATATTTGAGCGCAACAAATAAGTTTTTTTGAAGCGTTTTATTTTTCAATTTAGTTGCGGAGCGTTTCTTCTGAAACCTTTACTGGTAAAGGATTTCAGGAGACCGCAACCGCAACTCCGCAACCTATACTAGTTTATAGTTTATAGTTTTTAGTTCGTAGTTGGTAGTTTACAATTTAATCGTTGCATAGTTTTGAAATGTATTGCCGGGTGAGTCCAATGGAATCGGCAAAGGATTGTTTGTTCCTGATGCCGTATTCTTTGTGAATTATTCTAATTGCTTCAACCGGTGTTGTTTTGGTTGTTGTTTCGATATTTTCAACACGATGAATATTTGAATTAAAGTAATTGCAAAGATTAATGGCGTATTGAATAGCCTCTTTCGTTATCTGTCCTTTCAACCTTTCTGAATCATCATATACACCCCGGATAATTTGAATTATTAAAGAGATGCGAAGTGCCTGAATTTCCATTTTAGCATAGGTAGCCCGGAGAAAATTATTTGAACAGTTGTTTACCAAATCGGCTGTATGATTGGCATACTCAATGAATAATGTTTTTGCTTCAGGAGATAAAACAAAAGGATTTTCTGACTTTGGTAAATAGTAACAATGCTTGATTAATTCTTCGTAGCTGTTGAGAATAATTCTATCCGGTGTTTTTTCGGAATACTTTTGCTTTTTAATTTCTTTGGGATAGGCATAAAGGAATCTGCTTGCAAAGCCATTTTCTTTGAGGCTATTATTATTTAATGCAATGTCAAGTACTTCGGGTTGTATTGTGCCGCAAATGGTCATAAAAGGCTCCGGTATCTGAAGTGGTTCTTCGCTCTTACGATTGATGCAAAACTGTGCATTGTTGAAAATAGACAGATACCGGCTAATTTCACCGCTTTTATTATATCTGCCAAAGTCGGCAAACCAGCCTGAAAGTTCATCCCTGCATAATGAAACAGCTCCATTATTCCGAAACATAGTTTGATATAAACTCTCAGGCGTGAAATCATCAATTAAACACTGTTTAAAGAATGGTTTTTCGGGTTCCCGGCTTCTGGTTTGTTTTGCTTCAGAACATTCGCTTTTCCAATTGCTAAGTTCAAGCTGATACCTATCATAACTCAAATTGTCGAGCCGTTGCAAGGGACGAAAGGCAGCTGCCATTGGTTCTGACTTTCCTACACCCGGAGGTGCAACGAACATTAACCAGAGTTGACCAAAATTCCGGTATTTACCACTGTCGACACTGAATTTTTTCCGGAGGGCAGAGCTGACAGCACATAAAGCCGATAATACCGGAAATTCAACAGGTACGCCGTAGACTTCTGAAATTTCCAATCCAAAATCAAGTATGACCTTAGGAAGACCTTTGGTAGGGAAAACTGTATCATTTTCCTTGAAATTCATACTTTTAGTTTGAATTTCTGCTTTGAGTTTTTGAATAAAATCAGTACTTTTGTCTTGCTCTTGATTATTGGCCTCTTCGATACCTGCAACGTACGAAGGGGCTTCTTTTTTAGTTGTCATGACTTCTTTCTGGCCGTTTTAATGGATTTATGATAGTTGTCATCCAAGAGTTTCTGAATGTCGGATAAACGGTAGTAGATTTTTCCGCTTATCTGGGAGTAGCTGATTAATTCCGTATCTCTCCAAAGCTGTGCGGTACGAACACTAAGAGACATTAATTCCATAAATTCTTCGTTTGAAAAGAATGGGTCAGAAGGTTTTTTGCGGGTTTCACTCAGGTTTTGAATCAAATCGTCTAATTTCTTCATTAGTTCATCGTGTTTCTGACTAATCTCCTTCAACGATTCCTGAATTAATACCAAATGTATTTATAAAATAGTCCAATTAGTGTAATTGGATTTTT
>JBAXMR010000078.1:0-23396 GCA_037134195.1 Paludibacter sp.
ATTTCAACAAATGCACCATAATCGGCCATAACCACTACTTTACCTTTTACTTTGTCTCCAACCTTAAGGTCAGCGCTCAAAGCATCCCAAGGATGAGCAGAAAGTTGTTTCAAGCCGAGAGCAATACGTTTTTTCTCGTCATCGAAATCAAGAATAACCACATTCAATTTTTGATCCAATGTAACGATTTCTTCAGGATGAGTTACGCGACCCCATGAAAGGTCGGTGATGTGAATCAAACCATCTACGCCGCCAAGATCGATAAATACACCATACGAAGTGATGTTCTTAACAGTTCCTTCAAGAACCTGACCTTTTTGAAGACGTCCGATAATTTCTTTTTTCTGCAATTCAAGTTCAGCTTCGATAAGCGCTTTGTGCGAAACAACAACGTTTTTAAATTCGTGGTTGATTTTGATAACTTTGAATTCCATTGTTTTGTTTACAAATACATCGTAGTCGCGGATTGGTTTCACATCAATTTGTGATCCCGGTAAGAATGCTTCGATTCCGAATACATCCACAATCATACCACCTTTGGTACGGCATTTTACGAAGCCTTTTACAATTTCCTGTGATTCAAGAGCTGCATTTACGCGATCCCATGAGCGGGTTGCACGAGCTTGTTTGTGGGAAAGGATTAATTGTCCTTTTTTATCTTCCTGACTTTCGATATACACTTCAACTTTGTCGCCAACTTTCAAATCAGGATTGTAGCGGAATTCGCTCATCGGAACGATACCGTCTGATTTGTAGCCAACATTTACAACTACCTCACGTTTGTTTATCAAAATAACAGTTCCTTCTACAACTTCTTTATCTTTGATTGCATTCAACGTATTGTCGTAAATTTCTTCTAATTTTGTTTTAGATTCAGCACTGATGCTGATACCTTTTTCGTAAGCATCCCAATCGAAATCAGCTTCAAGAACTGGTTTCTCAGCTTTTACTTTTACGCTTGGTACTTCTTCAATTACTTCTTCGATAACTTCTACAATTGGAGCAGCTTCTTCAGCTACTTCTTCGGCTACCGGAGCTTCTTCTACAATAGTTTCTTCAACTACTGCTACTTCTTCTGCAACAGGAGCAGATTCTTCAACTACTTCTTCAACTACAGGTGATACTTCTTCAACAACTTCCTCAACTACAGCTACTTCTTCTACTACTGTTTCTTCAACTGCAGGAGCTTCGGCTACTACTTGTGTTTCTTCGGTTACTGTTTCCTCAACGGTTGGAACTACTTCCTCCGCGATGTTTTGGTTTTCTTCCATTTCTGAAAACTTGTTTTTTTAATTACTAATTAACTTAGTAGGGTTAGACATTATGATAACTTTACAAAATAGGGCGCAAAGATACAATAACCGATTGAAATGACAAAGAGAAATTGGTATAAAATACATGTTGACAAAGAGATAATCTTTACTATTGTACGGAAAACTTTTTGTATAAAAAGACCTGACAGTTTTCCAAAACCTGTCAGGTCTGGACTTCAGCAGCCGGAAACAATTCAGAATTAATTTGTAATTCGAATTTCCTAAAATACTATAAAAATTATAATAGTAATTACTATTATAATAGTAATTACCTATATATTTGCAATGTAATTACCAACAAAGTAGAAATTTACCATTCAATAATCCGGAAATTACACACTTAATACATGATTAACATTATCCAATAAAGTGCTTACAATGCAGGTTTCCTTCGGGAAGGTGCGTTGTTTTGTTGTCTTTGGAGGGGGAGTTTACATAGAAGGGGTATAAAAAAAGCCCCGCCAACAGGTTACGGGGCTTTTCTGAATAGAATGTGTCCTTGTTTAGATGGCAGTTGCGATAGTTTGGGAAGACGACGCAACTGTCTTTGTTTTTGCCGATGCCTTACGATTCAACGTTTTGCGGGTCTTTATAATCGACTTATAAGTTACCAGCAGCTTGTTCAATTCGTTGATTAGCGGCATATAGTCCACATTCGGGTACTCTACTTTAGCCAGCTCTATTGCATGATACAGGTTGGAGGTTGCATTGAAAATATTGATTCTCAATTCCTTCCTGTTAGTAATCGTCTTTGACGATGAACTTACCCTGCGTTGACTGGTTTTTGCATGAATGTTTTGCATCAGATCCTTCAACTCATCCACATATACTTTCATGCCGGTTAGCTCTGAGGCTGCCGACACTTCTGTTACGTTTTCAAACTCTTTCAGAAACTGTGTGATACACTCTGTCTTCGACGAGCGATTCAACTTAATATAGCCTGAAAAGAAGCTGTTCACCACCGGGACAAGTACTATGACTGCATCCGAATAAATTGACAACCGTTGTATCGACCTGGATTTCTCCAGTATTGATACTACCACGCTGTCGCATTCCTTACGCAACCCGTTTATCTGTTTGGTGAGGGGATGGGCTTTGTTTACCTGACTCAACCGCTCCAAATTGGGCTTTTCAGCCAATAGAAGCTTGTACATGCCGTCAATGTGCAGTTCTTCGGGATTGTAGTTGCCTACAATTACCAAAGTTCCGTTTACAATATCCGGCAACTCTAATTTTTGTACCCTGTCAAAGGGTAATTTTATTATATAATTTTTCATTTTAATGAAATTTTATTATTAAACATTTAGAGGACCGGTCGTTGCAATTCAGCTGACAGCCTGAACATCCTGTTGAGAACACAGATTTCCGAAAACCGACTCAGGTCGGTCCGCAAAAATCCACGTCCATGTTCCGCGATTTCAATGAGAATTGCATTGACGCAATCCTGAAAAACATCCAAATCGTACACTTACGCGGGACATTGTTTTTCGGATACAAATATACGAAATTTAGATTATAAATTAAAATAAAAATATCAACATACTGTTGATAACTTATATATATTTTCTATTTAAATTTTTATATAATTGATATTCAATTATATAAAAATAAGGAGAACAATAAAAAATACAGAAAAATATTTTTATGTAGATATATTGCCTGTCGATAAAATATTTTTTATTGCACACTTAAACGAAAGTTGTGTAAGAATTTTCGACTAAAATGCGCGTTTCTACATTCAACAAACAACTGCAAAATGCTAATTAATATCTGCCATTGGAAAGAACAACGAAGTTGTAAGTCATTTTGTGTCCGACCATCAACAGGTACAACGATGTTGTAACTCGTTTTGTGTACAACCATCAACAGGTACAACGATGTTGTAACTCATTTTGTGTACAACCATCAACAGGTACAACGATGTTGAAACTCATTTTGTGTACAACCGTCAACAGGTACAACGATGTTGTAACTCATTTTGTGTACAACCATCGGCAGGTACAACGATGTTGTAACTCATTTTGTGTACAACCGTCAACAGGTACAACGATGTTGAAACTCATTTTGTGTACAACCATCGGCAGTTGCAACGATGTTGAAATTAGTTTTGGTAAGCTAATCTATCCCTTTTTTAATTATCAAAACTACATTCCGGCTTACCAAAGGCGGGTTATTATAAATTGTATCATGCATTTTACCTGCTCCACAAGATGGATCAATAATAAATCAACTTCTTTGCAAATAATTTTTTAGAAAAACAATGGCTGTGTTAAATCTTTTTTGTAGATTTGTGGCTTTAAAAAGAATTGCTTTAAATGCTTAACCAGAATCCTGAACAAATAGCCCGTGACCAAATCGACAAGCAATTGTCGGAATGTGGTTGGATTATTCAGAACAAGGCGAAGATAAATCTTCATGCCGGGTTGGGTGTGGCAGTGCGTGAATATCAGACAGATGTAGGTCCGGCAGATTATGTGCTGTTTGTTGGAGGAAAGCCGGTTGGCATTATTGAAGCCAAGCGCGAGGAAGAAGGACAGAAATTTTCGGTGCACGAAAGTCAGGTAGAAGAATATGCCAAAGCCAAGCTCAAACTGATAAATAATGAGCCTTTGCCGTTTCTGTATTTAAGTACGGGCGCTATTACCCGCTTTGCCGATACACGTGACCCCAAACCCCGTTTCCGTGAAACATTTACATTCCATCGCCCCGAAGGATTACAAAACTGGTTACGCAAGGATAAATCGCTGCGCCGACGCATGGCAGAGGATATGCCTGCATTGATTACCACCGTATTGCGCGATTGTCAGATAGATGCAATCAACAAATTAGAAGAATCGTTTAAAAAGAATAAGCCGAAAGCCCTGATTCAAATGGCTACCGGTTCGGGTAAAACCTTTACGGCCATTACCTTTATCTACCGCTTACTGAAAAACGTAAAAGCAAACAAAGTGCTGTTTTTGGTAGATACCAAAAATCTTGGCGAACAGGCCGAAGGCGAATTTCGCAGCTATATACCGCAGGACGACAACCGTCTTTTCCCCGAACTGCATGGTGTAGTGAGGCTGAACAGTTCGTTTGTACCGCAGGATTGTCAGGTTTATATCAGCACCATTCAGCGATTGTATTCCATTCTGAAAGGAACAGAACTGGATGAAAGTGCCGAACAGGAAAATCCGAACGAACTGAAGAGCTTTGCTAAAGAGGCATTGCCGGTGGTGTATAATGAAAAAATCCCCATTGAATTTTTCGACTTTATTGTGATTGACGAATGTCACCGCAGCATTTACAACCTCTGGAAACAGGTATTGGATTATTTCGATGCGTTTCAGGTGGGATTAACCGCTACGCCCGATAATCGGACTTTTGGCTATTTCAACCAGAATGTAGTGTCGGATTATGGCTACGAAAAGGCGGTGATTGATGGTGTACTTGTTCCATACAATGTTTACACCATCGAAACACAGATTTCGCAACAAGGCGCAGCTCTGAAAATGGGTGAAATGGTGGATAAGCGCGAACGCCTTACACGAAAGAAGTTTTGGGAAGCAATGGACGAAGATGTAGAGTACAGCGGCAAGCAGTTGGACAGGGATATTGTAAACCCCAGCACCATTCGCTCCATTATCCGTGAAGTAAAAAACACCTTGCCAAGCATTTTTCCCGATAGAATTTCGGCCGATGGGTCGTTTGAAGTACCAAAGATGCTTGTATTTGCCAAGACCGACAGCCATGCCGAGGACATTATTGAAATTATAAGGGAGGAATTTGATGAGAGCAATGATTTTTGCAAGAAAATAACCTATCAGAGTTCCGAAGACCCAAAAACAATACTCAATAGTTTCCGAAATTTGTACTATCCGCGCATAGCCGTTACAGTAGATATGATTGCCACAGGTACAGATGTACGACCGCTGGAAGTATTGCTGTTTATGCGCGATGTGAAAAGCCGGAGTTATTACGAGCAAATGAAAGGACGGGGCACACGTACCTGTTCCATAGAAGAACTGCGTGCCAAAGGAACGCCTTCTGCTAAGTTTTCCAAAGATCATTTTGTGATTATTGATGCTGTGGGTGTAGAACAATCGCAGAAAACCGATAGCCGACCGCTGGAAAAAGCACCGGGTGTATCGCTCAAAGAAGTATTGCAACGCATAGCTGTGGGCGACAGAAGTGAGGAAATGCTAACCACACTGGCTAACCGACTACTCCGCCTGGATAAACAGATAAACACACACGAAAAGGAAACATTTAGTTCGCTAGCCGAAGGCAAAACCATTGCCAATGTGGTGAAACAACTGCTTAATGCCTACGACCCCGATACAGTGGAAGCCATTCATGTAAGTGTGCAAACCGATAAAAAAGGTTTTCCTCCTGCTGAAATAGAAATGGCTATTAAAGCCGAGCAGCAGCGAATAGTGGAACAAGCGGTGGCTGTATTTCATAATCCTGACCTGCGCGACTTTATTACCGATGTGCGTAAAAAGTACGACCAGATAATTGATACCTTGAATCAGGACACCATCACCAAAAGCGGTTGGGTAAAAGATATTGAAGCCGAAGCACAACAAACCGTGCAGGACTTTAAAACATGGATTGAGGCGCACAAAGATGAAATTACGGCCTTGCAGCTGTTCTACGGACAACCTTATCAACGCCGTGAGTTGACTTACAAGATGATAAAAGAACTTTCGCAAAAACTGGTGTTGGATAGACCCAATTTGGCTCCGATGAAAGTTTGGAAGGCGGCCTCTGGTTTCGACTACGCTGGTTTCGGCTACGCTCAACCGCCGGGTAGTCGAAGTCCACTCAATGAACTTACAGCATTGGTTTCCCTTATTCGTAATGTAATTGGAATTGACGAAGTGCTCACACCTTACGACAAAACGGTGGATAAAAACTTTCAGGACTGGGTATGGAAACGCCACTCAGGTGCAGGACATAAATTTACCGAAGAACAAATGGAATGGCTGCGCATGATCAAAGAACATGTAACCAGCAGCTTTCATATTGAGAAAGATGATTTCGATTACAACCCATTTAATTCGCAGGGTGGTTTAGCACGTATGTGGCAATTGTTTGGCGACGAAACAGAAGAGATTATTAATGAATTGAATGAGGTGTTGGCAGCATAAATGCTTGTCTATAATATATATAACAACTAATCGATAATATGTATTATACATATAGGTAAAATATATAACACTATTTAACCTCATTGTACTATATGAGTTGTTGTTTTTGAAAAATAAAGTATTACTTTTGCAAATCAATTGAAATGGAATTTAGATTCGATAACAAAGACTTAGAAAAACTATATACCGAAGGCAAGTCAAAGAAATACAGGCTGCCTAACGATATAATCGATAAGTTTTTTGCACGGATACAACAAATTGAAGCCGCAAATGATATATATGATTTGTGGAATGATAAAGGATTGAATTTTGAAAAACTTCAGGGCTACGATTCGAGATACTCGATGCGCTTAAAACTGAAGTATCGTCTGGAAATGATTGTTGAGTGGCAAAGCACCGACAATCTGGTTGGCGAATTTATTATCATTGAAATTTCAAACCATTACTCCTGAAAAACTCCCCACACATGGCAACAACAACAAAATTAAGACCTGCTCGCAAATTTGGTCCGGGTTACTTTATCCGTGAACAAATGGAATATCGCAACTGGACCCAGGAAGACTTAAGCGAAGTAATGGGAATAACTCCAAAACACCTCAACAAAATACTTCAGGACAAACAGGCTTTGACTATTGAAATGTCGAAAGTATTGGCCGAAGTGTTTGAAACATCGCCTCAATACTGGTTAAATCTTGATGCTAATTTTCGCTTATGGCTCGAAACCGAAAAATCGGAAAAAGAAATACAGGCCGAAATAAAAGCTAAGATATACGAACGTATGCCCGTGCGCGACATGATTCACAAAGGTTGGTTACCCGATTTCTCTGACACTAAAGCATTGTACCAAAACGTGCTTACATTCTGGGGACAAGATGAACTCGACTTTGCCGAACTCGACCGCCGTACAGCACCGCTATTGGCTCGTAAATCCGAAAGCTTTAATCAGTATAATGCTGCCTACGCTTATACATGGTATCACAAAGCTATGCAAACTGCCCCGAAATACAAAGTGGCAGATTATAACCGGGAAGCATTGACAGAGCTATACAATCAATTGAATGAATATACCTTGTTGGAAAACGGATATAACCTTTTTATCAAAAAGCTGAACAAAGCCGGAGTCATCTTTTTTGTGTTGCCTCACCTGCAGAAAACCTATTTGGATGGTGCTGCATTTTTCTCGGGTAGCAATCCCGTGATTGTTTATACCGGACGCTATAAACGCATTGATAACTTTTGGTTTACCGTGGCGCACGAAATTGGTCATATTCTCAATCACTTAAACACGCCCGATACTTTTTTTGTGGATAATTTCAACGAGAAAGAAATAAATGAACTGGAAGAAGATGCCAATCATCATGCTTCGTGCAAACTGAAACATGATGAAATATATACTTATCTGAAACCAAAACTTAATTACCTCTCCGTGCAGGCAATCGTTGATTGTTCTGATAAGTTACACATTCATCCGGCTGTGATAATTGGCAAACTGGCACACGAGAAAACCATTTCGTATGCCAATCAAAGTTTGTTTAACGAAAATGTGCTGGAACTGATTGATCCTGATTTTATAAACTAACTGAATGAGCGAACTAAATAATATACCAAAAAACTGGCAAGTAAAGAAGTTGGGGGAAGTTTGTAAATTCTATCAAGGTTATGGCTTTCCTAAAGATTTACAAGGTTCAAGAAGTGGTGAATACCCTTTTTATAAAGTTGGTGACATTTCAAAAAATGTAAAAGCCGGAAATAGATTTTTAAATTTATGTGATAACTTTATAGATGAAAAAACGCTTATAAAATTAAAAGCTAAACCATATCCTAAACATACGATTGTTTTTGCCAAAATCGGTGAAGGATTAAAACTTAATAGACGCGCAATAATAAATAAATCCGGGATTGTTGATAATAATGCAATCGGATTAAAAGCTATTGAAAGTATATGTAATGACTTATTCCTCTTTCATTTTCTAACAACTGTAAAACTTGAAGATTATTCTAAAGCAACAACAGTACCTTCTGTTAGAAAATCAGAAATTGAAGATATTCATTTTGTTCTTCCACCTCTCACCGAACAACTCGCCATAGTATCCAAAATAGAAGAACTACTGAGCGACCTCGATAATGGCAAACAACAACTCCTTACCGCACAACAGCAACTGAAAGTGTATCGGCAGAGTTTGTTGAAGGCGGCGTTTGAAGGGCGTTTGACGAATAAAGAGGTTAAGGATGGGGAATTGCCGAAGGGGTGGAAATTAGTTGAAATTGGAACAATCTGTAAATGTATTGTTCCAAACAGAGATAAGCCCAAATCATTTACTGGTGATATAAAATGGGTAACGACTCCAAATCTTAGTTCATCTTCTATCAAATTAGATTATCCAAGTATTTCAATGGGACTATCTGAAAATGAAACTGTTGAATATAATGCTAGAGTTATTCCTTCAGGTAGTGTTATTATGACTTGTGTTGGTACTTTTGGGTTGAGTGCTGTAATTGAAAAACCAGTTGTAATAAATCAACAACTACATGCATTCCTTTCTAGCGATCTAGTTAATCCTAAATATATAGCTTATTGTATTCAAAATAGCAAATCATATTTCGAACACAAGTCTACGTCAACAACAATTCAATATTTGAATAAGAGTAATTGTAATTCGATGCCCTTTCCATTAACAAGCATAGAAGAGCAAAACCAAATCGTTGATATCCTTGAAAGCAAACTCACCGTTTGCGATAAGATAGAAGAAACCATAAGCCAAAGCTTACTGCAGGCAGAGACCTTGAAGCAAAGTATATTGAAGAAGGCATTCACTTCGACGTGGCTCAGTGACCTTGGTGGTTGAGCCCTACCCTGAGCCTGTCGAAGAGAAGCCGAAGCCATAACAATTATATTAGATTAAGCAAAAATGATTAAACAATTAGAAATTTCAAACATTAAGATTTTTTCGACCACCGATTATTTTGATCAGTTGTATAGCATCACTCCCGAAATTCGGGAGAAGCTTACAGAAATGAATATCAAGGTACAAAAGAAAAAAAATAGTGCCATAAAAGAGTTGAACGATTTAATAAAGAAATATCCTGGTATTCCTGCGTTTCGGAACTACCTGTCATCGTTGTACAATATGCAGGGAAACCAGTTTATGTCTAACGAGGTGAACCGCAAAATTCGGGAACTTTTTCCGGATTATGTTCAGGGATATCTGAATGAAATTAATATCGCTTTGCAAAAAAAAGAGTTGGAAAGAGCTTCCGAAATATTGGCTCAGAAAACGGATATAAAATCACTTTTCCCGAAACGTGAAAGCTTTCATTTTAGCGAAGTGGTTGGTTTTTACCACACTTTTTTTAACTACAATATTGAAACAAAAAACTGCGAACAAGCCCAGATTTGTATTGATATAATAAAGGAAGTTACCAAACAATTTGAAGTAAGTTATGATATTTCAACTATGGAATCTAGATTAAGCTTCCTGAATATTGAATTATCATTGAAACGGCTTGAACTCGAAAGGACAATACGCCGAACTCCTGAAGTTATTGCTAAAAGTACCGTAGAACCCACAACTAAAGCACCGGTTTTTACACACCCGATAATCAGTCAGTTGTATTGCAACAGCATAGAAATTGACCAGCAAATCATCTCCGAAATACTGGCATTACCTCCACAAACTTTGCTTGATGACCTCCATAAAGTAGTGTACGACAGCATGGCACGTTTTGAAACTTTTGCTGATATGGATTGGGATATTCAAACGCATGAATTTGTGATGCATGCTTTGCTATTGCTTACTGAACTAAACGACGAAAGTAGCGTAGAAGTGTTTTTAGATGTATTGCGTCAAGACAGCGAGTATTTCGAAACATGGTTTGGTGATTTTCTGACTGATGGTTTTTGGGAGTTGTTGTATGTTATTGCTAATGATAAATTAGAGTTGTTATACAATTACGTTATCGAACCGAATGGTTATACATACTCAAAATCCTGTGTAAGTCAGATGACTGAACAGGTTGTGCTTCACCAACCCGAACGAAGACTTGAAGTTGTCGATTGGTATAAACGCGTTTTTGAATATTGGATTGCTAATGAAGTGAATGATGATATTATTGACACCGAACTGATTGCATTTTTTATATCTGATGTAGTCAATATACAGTTGACTGAATTAATGCCAGAAATTACCATACTTTTTAATCTTGATTTGGTTGCTCAAGGCATATCAGGCAGTCTCGAACATTGCCTGAAAGACATGAACGAATTATGCACCATTGACTATAAAAATAAAATTTTCAGTTCAATCACAGAACGATATAATAATTACCTTTCAACTTGGTTGAATTATGGTAAAGAAGACGAAGACGAAGAGGATGATGATGATGAAGATGAAGATGATGAGAACCGAAAAGAAATATACGAGCAAGTAAAAAATATTATTCCACTACCGGGTGAAAAACCTAAAGTGGGTCGCAATGAACCTTGTCCGTGTGGCAGCGGTAAAAAGTTTAAGAAATGCTGTTTATAAAAATAATATCAGAACAATGAGCAACTTAAAAGCAAAAGAATATAAACCCTTTGAAGCGATAAAACATAGTACAGATGATGGTTTGGAGTTTTGGTATGCCCGCGAATTGGCTGTAACACTTGAATATGTACAATGGCGCAATTTCAGTAAAGTATTAGAAAGGGCAATGCTTGCATGCAAAAACAGCTCTAACAGCATTGTAGACCATTTTGCTGAGGTCAGCAAAATCGTTGAAGCAGGTGCTACTTCAAAACACATTGTTGATTACAAACTGACGCGTTATGCCTGTTACCTGATAGTTCAAAATGGAGATCCGCGTAAAGAAGTTATTGCATTGGGACAGACCTATTTTGCCATTCAAACACGCCGACAAGAAGTGGCTGATTACTTCAATCAGTTAGACGAAGACAACAAACGTCTGGTTATTCGGGGTGATATTAAACAATGGAATCAGATGCTTGCCGAAGCGGCTCACAATGCGGGAGTTATTACAAACGAAGAATATGCAACTTTTCAGAATGCCGGCTATATGGGACTTTATGGTGGAATGAAAGTAGAAGACATTCACAAAAAAAAGGGTTTGAAAAAGACGGATAAAATTCTGGATTTTATGAGTAGTACGGAGTTGATTGCTAATTTGTTTCGCATATCGCAAACCGAAGAAAAATTAAAGAAAGACAATATTTCCAATCCTGACGATGCTAACGAAACTCATTTTATAGTGGGACGTGAAGTGCGTGGAACCATCGAAAGGGTTGGCGGTACCATGCCCGAAGAATTACCAGTTCCACAAAAAAGCATTTCGAAAATAGAACGAGAACAGCTAAAAAGGTTGAAAAACAACAATAAACTAATGTTAGACGAATAACAATGAACAACAACACTTCCTCAATAGTCTCCAAAGTATGGTCATTCTGTAATCCCCTGCGCGATGTGGGTGTGGGTTATGGTGATTACCTGGAGCAACTTACGTATCTGCTTTTCCTGAAAATGGCAGACGAATACAGCAAACCGCCCTATAACCGTGCACTGAATATTCCCAAGGAATATAACTGGGAAAGTCTCACAGGCATAAAAGGCGCTGAACTTGAAATCCATTATGTAAATTTACTGAGGGAGTTAAGCACCGAAAAAGGCATATTGGGTCAGATATTTACCAAGAGTCAGAACAAGATACAAGACCCTGCCATGCTGGCTAAAATCATTGATATGATTAACAGCGAACAATGGCTGGTGATGGGTGCCGATGTAAAAGGTGATATCTACGAAAAACTGTTGGAGCAAAACGCACAGGATGTAAAGAGTGGAGCAGGCCAGTATTTTACACCGCGTCCGCTTATTCGTGCAATGGTGGAATGTATTCAGCCACAACCCATGAAAACCATAGCCGACCCGGCATGTGGTACAGGTGGGTTCTTTTTGGCTGCGTATGATTTTCTGGTGACAAACAATAAACTGGATAAAGACCAAAATAAGTTTATTAAACTCGAAACATTTTATGGTAACGAAATAGTGGCCAGTACCCGGCGGTTGGCATTAATGAATATGTTTTTGCACAATATCGGCGATATAGACAGCGATAACTTTATTTCACCAGCCGATGCGCTGATAGCTGCCTCGCCAACTACCTACGATTATGTATTAGCAAATCCACCTTTCGGGAAAAAGAGCAGTCAAACCTTTACCAACGAAGAAGGCGAACAGGAAAAAGACGATTTGACCTATAATCGTCAGGATTTCTGGGCAACTACCAGCAATAAACAGTTGAACTTTGTACAGCATATCCGCTCCATGTTGAAAACAACAGGAATGGCAGCAGTTGTGGTACCAGATAATGTATTGTTCGAAGGTGGTGCAGGTGAAACAGTCCGCAAAAAACTGTTGGAAACAACCGATTTGCATACCATCCTACGTTTGCCTACGGGTATCTTTTATGCAAATGGTGTAAAAGCCAATGTTATCTTCTTTGATAACAAACCAGCCAGTAAAACCCCCTGGACAAAAGAAGTGTGGGTGTACGATTACCGCACCAATGTGCATCACACCTTGAAGAAAAATCCATTGACATTTGAGGATTTGAAAGATTTTATAAAATGTTATAATCCAGAAAACAGATTCAAAAGAACCATCGTTTCGGCTACGCTCAACGACCTGAGTGAAGAAGGGGAAAGTCGTTGGAGAAAATTCACTTACGATGAAATCATTGCCCGTGATAAAACCAGTCTGGACATCACCTGGCTAAAAGATAAATCGTTGGCAGACCTTGACAACTTGCCCGATCCGGAAGATTTAGCTACAGACATTATCGAAAACCTGGAAGCAGGATTGGCAAGCTTCAGAGAAATAATGCTGAAGCTGGCGAAATAAAAAAACAAGGACTGGCGAATCGAAAAACAAATCAGAGCTACATCCTTTTGGTTGTTACGTTCCTAGGTATGTAAAAACACGTTGCCGCACGAATCTTTGGTGTGGTAAACATTATTTTTAGTCAGTACACGATGAAATGGCTCATTAGCAAGGGGTGATAAGTGTAATATCGGTAGTGTTCTGTTATGCTGTCCCGAAGGGTATGGTTAGTAGTTAAGCGACCTACTATAAACTAGTTGCCACAATCATCCACTAATCATATTCTTAATATTTCTTAAAGAATTTGCAAGTACAAGATATTATTTAGACATTTGTCTAATTATACAAATAAGAAATAAATCATGAACGATGTTTTTAAAGCTTTGAACGATCCAGCCAGAAGGGAGATATTGAAACTACTTCGGATACAGGATATGACAGCGGGTGATATTGCTGCCCGGTTTGACATGACTGCACCGAGTGTTTCGCACCATCTGGACAAGCTAAAACGCGCAGGACTTGTAACAACTGTAAAACAAGGACAATTTATTCGCTACTCTATAAACACAACCATTATAGATGATTTACTGCAATACGTTCTAACATTAAAAAAATAAGAATATGAACAAATTTTTCAAAGAACTGATTTTGTGGATTCTAATTGTAATCCCTTATGTTTATTTAGCAACAATTTGGAAAAATCTTCCGGCTCAGGTACCTACCCATTTTGATTTAGCAGGAAACCCGAACGATTGGTCGGATAAAACAAGTTTACCAGCCATGATTGGAGCTATGGGTATTGGTAGTTATTTATTGATGCTTTTTATTCCCTATTTCGATCCGAAAAAGAAAATTGCACAGATGGGCGAAAAGTATTATTCGTTACGACTTTTAATGACGCTGTTTATGTCAGCCCTTTCATTTTATTTATTGTATGTGAGCAATAAGGGTGAGATAAATCCAAATTTATTAATTGCCCTTATTGGAGCATTTTACGTTGTATTGGGAAATTACATGCAATCAGTGAAACCTAATTATTTTATCGGAATTCGTACACCCTGGACGTTGGAGAATGAAGAAACATGGCGTAAAACGCATCGGTTGGGCGGTAAATTATGGCTCGTAGGTGGTTTGATTACTATTCTTATTGCATTTGTTGCAAAAAACAATTCCTTACTTGCCATTACTTTTGGAACGGTAACGGCCGTTCTCAGCATTGTTCCAATTATTTATTCATACATAGAATTCAGAAAAATACACAAAAATGAAAACTAAAATTTTAATTATAAACTTTATCCTGACTTCATTGAATATGATGGCTCAGGATGCAACCGGCGAATGGAACGGCGCTCTTAAAGTAGGTGGAATGCAGTTACGACTGGTTTTTCATGTAACAAAAACCGACAAAGGATACAGTGCAACGATGGATAGTCCGGATCAGGGTCAGAAAAATATACCGATGAGCAAAGCCACTTTCGAAAACAAGACATTAACTATTGAAATGGCTGCTGCACGGATTAGTTACACAGGAACTTTAGTCACAACAGATTCAATAAACGGAACGTTTTCGCAGGCAGGACAGAATTTTCCGATGAACCTGACGCGTAAATTAATCAAGAAACAGGAAGTTAAACGTCCACAAGAGCCCTTAAAACCATATCCGTATTATTCAGAAGAAGTGATATTTGAAAATACAAAAGAAAACATTTCATTGGCCGGCACATTAACTTTGCCAACAAAAGAAGGTAGGTTTCCGGTGGTGGTTTTGATTACGGGAAGTGGTCCGCAAAATCGCGACGAAGAATTAATGGGACACAAACCTTTTCTGGTTATTACCGATTATCTGACCCGAAACGGTATTGGCGTGTTGCGTTTCGACGACCGTGGCTGCTTTGCTTCCAAAGGCAATTTTAAAACAGCAACCACAAATGATTTTGCAATGGATGTTGAATCAGCAGTAAATTACCTGAAAACGCGTAAAGAAATTGACCAAAATCATATCGGACTGATTGGTCATAGCGAAGGTGGTATT
This sequence comes from Paludibacter sp., assembly GCA_037134195.1. Lineage (GTDB taxonomy): Bacteria > Bacteroidota > Bacteroidia > Bacteroidales > Paludibacteraceae > Paludibacter. The sequence continues at coordinate 15,350 of JBAXMR010000078.1, forward strand.
ATTGCACCGATAGTAGCTTCAAAAAATAAGGACGTGAGTTTTATTGTATTGATGGCTGGAACAGGAGTATCGGGTGGCGATATTTTATTAAAACAACAGGAAGATATTGGAAGAATAAATGGAATTGAAGAATCATCAATCAAACTAACACGTGACATTAATAAAGATGTTTACCAAAAAATTTCTCAAATTTCTGACACAGCAAAACTTAGCATTGAGTTGAGAACTTATTTGAAATCAAGAATAAAAGATGTTCCTGCCAAAGATATTCCGAAAGACATGAAGGAAGATGATATGCTAAATGCACAACTAACGGCCACACTAAATCCCTGGATGCTGAATTTCATCCGCTATAATCCAGCCTCTACACTCGAAAAAGTGAAATGTTCAGTATTGGCACTCAACGGAGATAAAGACTTGCAGGTTTGTTCTAAAATAAACCTTCCGGCTATTGAAATTGCGCTTAAAAAAGGTGGAAATACACATTATACTATCAAAGAACTTCCGGGATTAAATCACCTTTTTCAGGAATGTAAGACCGGATCACCTTCAGAATATGCTGAAATTGAACAAACAGTTTCGCCGAAGACATTAGAAACAATGACAAGTTGGATAAAGACTATTTGCAGGTAAACATCCTGACTACTTCAACGGTTACTTTGTTTTCAGTAAATCTTCCAGTTTAATCAGTTCGTCGCGGAGTTGTGCAGCTTCAAGGAATTCAAGCTTTTTAGCGGCATCCTGCATGACCTTCTTGGTTTTGGCAATGGCTTTTTCAAGCGCTGGTTTGCTCATATACTGCACCACAGGATCGGCAGCAATGGCTTGTGAAGTATCCGGTTCGATATAGGCATTCGGGTCAACATTCGCAAACGAGTTACGTTCTCCTTTATTAATGGCTGTTGGAGTTATGCCGTGTAATTCGTTGTAAGCAAGCTGTTTTTCGCGCCGGCGGTTGGTTTCCGAAATGGTTTTAGCCATGCTGTCGGTTATTTTGTCGGCATACATAATTACTTTTCCATTCAGGTTACGTGCTGCACGTCCTGCTGTCTGAGTCAGCGAACGGTGCGAGCGCAGAAAACCTTCTTTATCGGCATCCAAGATTGCCACAAGCGACACTTCGGGCAAGTCCAGTCCTTCACGCAGCAGATTTACACCAATCAATACATCATAAATACCACGACGCAGATCTTCCAGAATCTGAACCCTATCCAACGTATCCACATCGGAGTGAATATAATTACACCGCACGTTCATTTTAGCCAGATAATCGGTAAGTTCCTCCGCCATGCGTTTAGTAAGCGTGGTTATCAGGGTGCGTTCGTTCTTTTCGGTACGCAAGGTAATCTCTTCCAGCAAATCATCAATCTGATTCAGACTGGGGCGCACATCAATAATGGGGTCGAGCAATCCGGTAGGGCGAATGAGCTGATCTACCACCACGCCTTCGCATTTGTTGAGTTCATAATCGGCTGGAGTGGCACTCACGTAAATGGTTTGTGGGGCTAGTGCTTCAAATTCTTCGAATTTCAACGGACGGTTGTCTTTGGCCGATGGCAGGCGGAAACCATATTCCACCAGATTTTGCTTGCGGGCAGCATCGCCACCAAACATGGCATGAATCTGTGAAAGTGTTACGTGACTTTCGTCAATCACCATCAGAAAATCTTTTGGGAAATAGTCGATTAAGCAGAATGGTCGACTACCGGCAACTCGTCCATCGAAATAGCGCGAATAATTTTCAATGCCCGAGCAATAGCCGAGTTCTTTAATCATTTCCAAATCGTAGTTTACCCGTTCATAAATGCGCTTGGCTTCGTAGTGTTTATCAATGGAGCGGAAATAATCAACCTGACGAGCCAGATCCACCTCAATGTGATTAATGGCTTGTGCAATTCGTTCTTTAGTAGTTACAAAAATACTTGCCGGATAAATTTTATAGCCATCAAACGAACCGGTTACATTGAAAGTAAGTGGATCGCAGGTCAGAATTTCTTCAATTTCGTCGCCCCAAAACACCACACGCAATACAAAATCGGAATAAGCCAGAAAAATATCCACCGTATCGCCTTTCACACGAAAATTACCGCGGTTCAGTTCTATTTCATTACGGGTATAAAGGCAATCAACCAAACTTCGCAGAAAATCATTCCGCACAATCTTCTGACCGGTTTGAATTTCAATAACGTTGCTCGTGAAATCTTCAGGGTTTCCAATACCATAAAGGCACGAAACCGACGAAACAACCAACACATCCCTCCTACCCGACAGCAACGATGAAGTAGTAGCCAATCGCAGTTTTTCAATTTCCTGATTGATTGATAAATCTTTTTCGATGTAAATATCTTTTACCGGCAAATAGGCCTCGGGCTGGTAATAATCGTAATACGAAACGAAATACTCCACCGCATTTTCGGGGAAAAAAGCTTTGAATTCGCTGTAGAGCTGAGCAGCCAGCGTTTTATTATGACTCAATACCAATGTTGGGCGTTGCACTTGTTCTATTACATTGGCAATTGAAAATGTTTTTCCTGAACCGGTAACACCAAGTAAGGTTTGATAATTAGCACCAAAATTCAAACCATCAACCAGTTGTTTGATAGCCTCGGGCTGATCGCCGGTAGGATGGTATGGAGAGATAAGTTTGAAAGACACAGTTTTTTAGTCGGTAGTTTATAGCTGGTAGTTTATAGTTAATAATTTATAGTTGATAGTGGGCTTACCGCTTGCTGCTTACTGCTTACTGCTTACTGCTTGCTAGCAACTATAGACTAAATTTATTCCTCGCCCAATGGCATCACAATCCAAAGGACAATATATAATGTAACTCCAGGAAATGCTCCCGAGAAAATACTCAAAAGTGCATACACAGCGCGCACCATTGTGTAATCCCAACCAAAATAATTTCCTATACCCGCACAAACGCCACCTACAATCTGATTGTTCGAACGTTTAAGTTTCTTTTCCATATTCTTAATATTTATGGTTTTTAATGAATAGCAAAGTAACAAAAAATTATGCGAAAATAAAAGCAATATGATTTTCTTAATAATAAAAAAGTGTCTTTGAAATATATAATTAAATCAAAATTTATTTTTACATTTGCAGAATTGATTCAATTCAATTAACTCTAATGACTTAATCATATGAGAACATTATCATACTGGGTTTTATTCTTTTTGAGCAATTCACTTATTGCTCAAAATTATACATTTACATGGAAACTTTCTTGCTCCTTAGGTGGACAGCCTGATGAAGTGACAATTACAAGAATAGATTCGTTAGCAACAATAAATTATTTAGGACCAAAAATAAAAGCCACGAGTCAGAGATTTCCTAAAGTTGATAGCGATAGTCTTACCAGATTTTTAAGTACTTATGTTTTTGAAAACCGAACTAGTAATACAATTATTAAAGACATTAAAAGGGAGTACTTTGAAACTAAATTTTTACCCGATGGTGAAAGAGCTGTTGTAAATAATGATACGTTGCATTTAAACACAAGATATATTCAATACTATTTTGATCCTGAATTAAAGAAATATTATCATGAAAATTATTGTAGAATAGACTTCACTGATGGAAGTAACTATATAGGTGAGTATATTACCAATCAAGGAGTGAAAAAATTTGATATATATTGCGCTCAAATTAACGAGAAAGATTACGAATTAAACAAGATGATTATCAGGTTTATTAATAGGTATTTCAAAGAAATAAATATAAAAAGATTAGAAAAAGATATAGTGTCTGATAAACCAAGAAAATATTAGAAATACAATATAGTACAATAAACCCATTATCAGTGGGTTTATTTTTTTTATCGGGCAAAAATCGCTAATTTTGCACACTGAAAAACCAGGATGGTTTGTCAACTGACAACTATCAACTGTCAACAAATAAAACTATGCCACACACATCGCTTCGGGGGCAGGCAATGCCCGAATCACCCATTCGCAAACTTGTTCCACTATCCGACAAAGCAAAAGCGCGCGGAATAAAAGTTTATCACCTGAATATCGGTCAGCCCGATTTAAAAACACCACAAGTCGCGTTGGATGCCATTCGGAATATTGACCGTACCGTGCTTGAATACAGTCCAAGTGATGGTATCAAAAGCCTTAGAACCAAACTTGCCGCATATTATCATACGTTCAATATCGATGTAACCGAAGATGATATCATTATCACTACCGGAGGTTCGGAAGCCGTAAATTTTGCTTTTATGAGCTGCCTCGATCCGGGGGACGAAATAATTGTTCCAGAACCTGCTTATGCCAACTATACTGCCTTTGCCATTGCAGCCGGTGCCATTGTAAAACCGGTGGTTTCGACTATTGAAGAAGGCTTTGCATTGCCACATGTCGACCGTTTTGAGGAAATGATTACGCCAAAAACCAAAGGAATTCTGATTTGTAACCCGAATAATCCGACCGGCTACCTTTACACCCGTGCAGAAATGAATAAAATCCGTGATTTGGTGAAGAAATACGATTTGTATCTTTTCTCCGACGAAGTATATCGCGAGTTTTGTTATACCGGGGCACCTTATATTTCGGCATTTCATTTGGATGGAATTGAGGAAAATGTAGTGTTGATTGACTCTGTTTCAAAACGTTACAGCATGACAGGCGTACGAGTTGGTGCCATTGTGACAAAAAATAAAGAAGTTCGCAAAAACGTGATAAAATTCTGTCAGGCACGTTTGAGTCCGCCTTTGCTGGGACAAATAGCTTCAGAAGCCGCCATGGATACGCCAAAGGAATACATGCTCGAAATGTACAACGAATATGTTGAGCGCCGGAAATTCCTGATTGACGGACTGAACCGCATCCCTGGAGTTTATTCTCCAATTCCTATGGGAGCTTTCTATACTGTTGCCCGTTTGCCTATTGACGATGCCGATAAATTTTGTGCATGGTTACTTTCCGATTTCGAATATGAAGGTTACACCATTATGATGGCTCCTGCTTCGGGTTTTTACACCATCGAAGGTATGGGAAAAGATGAAGTCCGCATTGCTTATGTGCTCGATAAAGAAGACCTGAAACATGCCCTCATTGTACTTGGAAAAGCATTACTAGCATATCCGGGAAGAACCATCTGATTTACAATTTAATTATTTACGATTGGTATCAGAAAAATTCGTGTAATTAGTCTTAATTTGTTCAATTCGTGAATTTAGAATTATTCATAGCTAAACGCATACATTTTCAGCAGGGCAAGAAAAATACTTCACGTCCTGCTGTTCGTATTGCCACTATCGGTATTGCGCTGGGACTTGCTGTGATGATTATTTCTGTAGCCGTGGTGATTGGTTTCAAACGTGAAATTCGCAATAAAACCATTGGTTTTGGCGGACATATTCAAATAACCAATTTTGATAATAACAATACCTACGAAATGAATCCCATCAAAGTAGACAAAGCTTTGATGACAAAAATTACTTCCATTGACGGCGTAAAACACGTTCAGCGATTTGCCACCAAACCGGGAATTATAAAAACGAATACTGAATTTCAGGGTATAGTGCTGAAAGGAATTGATGCAGGTTTCGATTGGGATTTTTTCAAGTCAAATTTGGTTGAAGGTCGTATCATTAATTTTCCACAAAATTTAACAGTAAACGAAGTCGTTATTTCAAAATATCTCGCCAATATTTTGCAACTTAAACTCGGTGATAGCTTTTTTACCTATTTTATTCAGAATCAGGTTCGTGCACGTAAATTTAAAATCGTGGGGATTTATTCAACTAATTTTGTTGAATATGACAAATTAATTATTTTGACAGATATGCGGCATGTTCAGGCATTAAATGGTTGGGATGCAGAGTCATTCAGTGGTTTGGAAATACTTATTAATGATTTTAACCGGATTGATGAAGTAGGCGATGCAGTCTATTCAGCTACAGCAAACAAATTCAACAAAGATGGAAAAACTTACAGCACTCAAACTATCAAACAAATTAATCCACAGATTTTCAGCTGGCTCGATTTGCTCGATACCAATGTATGGGTCATCCTTTTTCTAATGCTTTCTGTTGCAGGGTTTAATATGATTTCCGGATTACTTATTCTCATTTTGGAACGTACAAATATGATTGGTATTCTCAAATCAATGGGGGCACGAAACTGGTCGATTCGAAAGATTTTCCTGTATCATTCATTTTTCCTGATTGGCAAGGGAATGTTCTGGGGCAATGTTATTGGTATTTCACTTTGTACTATTCAATACTTTACAGGCATTATTCCTCTTGATCCAACCGCTTATTATGTTGCCACAGTTCCGATATATTTTAACTGGTTTTACATTATTTTGCTCAATGCAGGTACTTTGTTTGCGTCACTTCTTTTTATGGTAGGTCCCTCCTATCTCATAACCAAAATTAGTCCAGCCAATATTATTCGTTACGAATAATATCCTGGACAGTTCATTTATTTTGTTGATTTATGGTTTAAGACACAGCCAAAAAACACAATAATAGTTTACAATAGTTATTTTTTGTTTTTGTATTAATAATGCTGTATTTTATTTTTAATTTAAAATCAGGAATAAGGCACTAAATATTATTCAAATTAATCTAAATTTTTTGCTACATAACATCTATTACAATAATCTTAATAAAGTAAATGTAATTCTCAAAAATCGGATTAAAAAAAAAATAATTCAAATTACATATAACTACCTTAACATACCGATAATTTGAAAAATAATTTAAAAAATAAATGAAATAGCTATTTGTCGTATTATATATTTACATGTCAGTAATAAATACCACATAAATATATAATATTCGGGACTAAAATTCATTTTTGATACATAAAATGAGTTTTTTCATTAATACAACAATCAAATTATTAATTATATATTTGTAGTAAATATTGTTCAAACAGTATAACAATTTAGCATTTTCGGAGTAAACCTAAAGAAAATAATTGACTTAAAAAGTTATTATTATATTTATGTCAAAGCAAAAGATTAACAGATTGAACCTTCTACTTAAATTTAAATATCATGGATGTACTATACGCAAACAAAAAGCATGAATTGCTTGATAATTTAAAGAAACTGGAAGAAACTCCTGAAGTAAAATCAGTACTTTTTTTTATGGCAAATGACGAAGAATTTACACCTGATTTTTTAAATCCTGTGTTACAGTCATTCACTAAACCTGTAATTGGTGGTGTAATCTACCAACTAATTTTTAATAATGAGCAAAAAAAATCAGGGGTTTTGTTGATTCCACTTTTATTTGAACTCAAAACAGAGGTATTTAACTACGATGACGTTCAAAGTTCTGTATTTCAAAAGCTTGAAAATAGTTATTCAAATAAAATTGGAGAAAAGGGCAGTATTTTCATCTTTACAGATGCATTTACAAATTCAAAAAGTTCTTTTATTGAAAATCTTTTCAATTTCTTTGGTTTTCGCTATACTTTCTTTGGTGCGGGTTGTGGATCTGATTCGTATGTTTCATTTCCCTGCATAATACACAACTCCGGGGTTCATGCAAATTCCGGTGTAATAGGCTATAGTGCTGAACCTATAGTATTTGGAGTTGCTCATGGCTGGTCTTCAATCTCTAATCCGTTAAAAGTAACTGAATCGGAAATGAATAAAATAATCAGTATCAATTGGAAACCTGCATTCGAAGTATACAAAAGAACCGTTGAAGAACATTCTGGTTTGAAATTTAACTCGATGAATTTTTTGGATATTGCCAAAAGCTACCCTATCGGATTGATAAAAATTGATGGCGAAATGGTTGTACGTGACCCATTTTTGGTTGAAGATGATGCAGTTTATTGTATTGATAATATTGAAAAAGGGCAATATATCAGCATTTTAAATGGTGATACTGAATCATTAATTGATGGAGCTGAAAACGCCTTAAACATATTTAATAAAAATAAATTACTTAAGGGAATTGTTACTGATTTCAAGTTCTACATTGATTGTATTTCGAGGGTTAACTTCCTTGGGGATAATTACAACTCAACTTTCGCAAGTAGCATAACTACTTGATTATTATAAAAATAGCAGCATA
>JBAXMR010000079.1:0-23331 GCA_037134195.1 Paludibacter sp.
TTGGCATTCAATTGCGTTTCGCTCAGTGTTGTACCGTAAACAATATCTGCTGGAGTTGACCAGCTGATTACCGGAGTTGCTTTGCTTACGTTTATCAAAACCGTTTTGCTTGTACTTTCGTAGTTTGCAGCATCGGTTGGTACAAAGTCTACTTTCAGTTCCTGATTATTTCCGGCACTTAGTTTTGTACCTAATGCAGGAGTATAAGTAAATGTCCCCTCAACATCGGCTGTCGCATTTAATTGGGTTTCACCTAGGATTGTACCATATACAATTTCTGTAGGATTATTCCAAGTAATAATTGGACGTTTAATAAACTTTGCTTCTACAGAGATATCACTATTTACAGAAACGCTTAGTGTTTTTTCTGTTTGTGTAAGATTTCCATTTGTAAACCAACCCACAAAATCATAATTGGTAGCGGGTGTTGCTGTTAGTGTGAACTGATTCCCATATTGGTAAACACTGGTTGTACCGCCTGAAACCGTTCCCTTTGTTTCATCAAAGTTGATAATTACTTTACATTTAATAGGTTCAAAATTGGCAATAAGAGTTTTGCTCTCAGTTGACAAATAATTTTCAAGTTTCGATGTTGACCCAATCACTTCACCATCCACCGTCCAGTTTTTAAAGCTATAGCCTGTTGCTGGGTTTGCAATAAACGATGTAACTGTTCCATATGGATATTTTCCTGTAGTTGGAGTTACATTACCACTACCCTCTGGTTGGGTTTGAATTGTCAATTGCACATCACCACTTAAATGTTGATTCCATCCTGCTTGTTTCCCATTTTCACCTTGATAACCTTCCAAGTCTGTTATATTGCTGGTTTGAACAGTCAACAAATAATATCCTTCGCTACCGGTAACTGATGCCAAATCAATAGTATAATCAGTTGACGAAACTGCAACTATTTTTAATTTACTTATATTAACCGTAGCACTCTGGCATTTCAATGTAATATCATCCAATGTGAATGTAGATGCATCTATCGGTTTATTGAATCGAACAGTTGCTTTGGTTACTGGACTAGTAGAAAAACTTTCGGGCGTTCCGGTAATGGCCTCCACCGCTAACATTTTATCCGGTTTTGGTTCAAAAGTGAGTAAGTAAGTTTCAGCTCCAGAAGCGAAGTTGTCGGCAAAATGAATCCTGTTTTCGTACAACGGATCTTTACCATCTCGCAAGGTACGGTTAGTTTGCCAGAAATTCCGTAAGTTAATTGAAGCATTATCCCGTTGACGAACTACACTAATTAACTTCAAATGACCATTTCCGGGGTCACTGACAATACCATAATTCCAACCCGATTTTGACGGTGTAACAGTTAGTGAGTAAGCGATATCACTTGTTTTAGTGCTTACAGCCGCTGAAACAGGATTAACTTCTTCAATATTTCCATTCGATAGATAGAGCATATCAGGCGTATCATCACCATCGGGTATGTCGTTTGCCAAAAATCCGGTCAGCGTTGTTCCTGTGATACTTGGCACATTTAGACTTCGAATCAACTCATGAACCGTCACACCACTTACCAAACTTAAATCGGGATTCCCATAACTGGTTACATGAGTTACCGTAGTGTTATATTCTGTGAAATGCCCTAACAAGTTGTTTGTAAACCACCATTGTCCGTAAGTGGTTTTTCCAGCTGATATAGTTCCAAAATCGTTTTCAGTGGTTTCAGATAAGCTGGATGTACAAGGTAAACCATTTAAACTCGAACTAATCATTTTGAAGTCAGTGATTAAACCTTTTTCATTTTTGACAACTTGAGGTTGGGCGGTGCTGAAATGAACTTTCGTGGCATCGCCTGCACCAATGTTATTAATCAGCAATGAAAACTCAGCTGGTTCCGATGGCTCAACCACATCGGTAGTTAATGGATCGTCACCCAACACATCACGCTGCATAAAGTAGGTCAGTTTCAAATCGGGCGATGGTTTAACGGTTAATGTAACCGGATATAAATCGCGGGTAACAACTAATCCGGTAAATGGATCGAGATAAGACAAAGTTCCTCCAAAAGTATATGCTTTTGAAACCAGAGGCGCAGCATACTTAGTTGGAATAAACAGGATATTAGCCGTTCCGGTTTCTTTTGCATTTAAGATTCCTGTTCCATCAATAGCTGTCAACTTGTCAAATCCATCATTATTAACTTGAAACAACTGGCTTCCTGCTATATTTCCTTCACTATCTTTTACAACCAAATTCAACTGGACATTCTTCATGGCATCTGTTTCATGTCCATTATAAACACTCAATGTACCACGGAATGCCTGACGGGTCATGGTCATGGTTTGTGAGAATTGAAGAGAGATTTTGGAACAAACAGAAGAGGAAGATTCCCTAAGTTTATCATTTAGTTTAGTTATCTCCTTTTCAACTAACTCTGACATTGACCCATATCCATAATTGATTGCAATTTGCTCATAATCATTAATCTTACTCATTTGTGAATCAACAACTTTTAAATCCACAAAATTGGGATCAGCATTTGTTTTCCCATTTAGTAAATCACGGGTATTATTCCATCTATTAATAAATTTAATCAAAGTCTCATCCTCAATGTTGGTTGGTTTGCTGTTTGTTAAATTTTCAAAAGAAATTGAATTTTCAAGAGGATTTAATGATAAAAAGATTGAATAAAAAGCATTTAATTCACTCTCATTGCAACTTAACCATACATCATCCCCAAAGTAATACTTTTTAAGATTAAGTATTTCCTGATATTCTTCATGTGCAAATTGTAGTCTTTCCTGGAAGGATGATATATAAGATGGATAACTTCCTGTCGCTTTTGCCGATTTGGTTAGGCTATTCACTTTTGCCGATTTGAGTAATCTATCACAAGGATCTAAAAGGCCAAATAAACATGATACTCCCGTAATAGCAGGCACAAAACATCCTCCAAAAGATGTTAAAGAACACCAGGTTTTTTCTTTATTCGTTTTAGATGTCCAACCATAAGCACATCTTCCAATCCCCCAAACACAACTTAAACCAGTAAGTCCGATTGCACAATCTAAGTATTTTAATTTGAATTCAGTTTCACAACCATCACAATTTCTTTCAATGGTTGGAATATTTGGATTTACAACAGGATTTACAACATTTACCCAATCTCCTCCTGGTCCACCAGGGCCAGAGCCTCCACCAGATCCAGATCCACCGCCAGATCCAGATCCACCTGAAATATAAGGAAATATGGAAGAACATTCGCCCCAAGTATAATTAGCCATGGCTGCACCCAATTTATCTTCGAGACCACAATACCAAGTATAATAAAGTCCAATTGCCCCAGCAATACAACCAATTATATGATGAGGACCATTAATTCTTAACGGATTTAAACTTGCAGCATTTAATTGCGATTGCTCATTAATTTTCATCTTCACATAAAATATGGTGCTTTGCTGAGGTGCTAACGATTTTATCGGATTTTGAGAAAGAAGCTCAAAACTTATTTCATTCAGTTGTGGCAATGCAATTGTAACATTTTGTGCCGCAATTAATCCTTTATTTGTCGCTACAATAGAAAATACTTGATCTTCATATTCTAATTTTTCTGGGAAAATAACCTCAACTACTGGTACAGGTACATTTGTTTCATACTTTACAACAGTTTCAGTTTTGTAAACATCAGGCACTGTTGTTTCCACCACATTCCAAGTATAAGTTATTGCTTGAAAGCTCAAGTTTACAGTTGTCTTTGTTGTTTTACCCGGGTCAACAAGGATATTATTTTGATAAGAATCATGTTTATCTGCTGTTACAACAACGGTATAATATCCTTCGGGTAAATTGTCAACTGAAAATAAACCATTAGCATCGGTTGTACCCTGAGAAAAGATTTGTCCTGTATAAGGATGTTTTACCACCACTTTCGCTCCGGTTAAGTGTGGAGCCTGACTAGTATAATAAGTGTACTCATCACATACATCTACGGTCAATATTCCGGTTTTCTCCGAAACTGTCTCGATATTAAAGTCTAACGGAATTCCCGAACCATTATCGCAGTTAATCCCAATTATTCCTGGTATCGGAACATTAGCAGGCATATTTTCACTCGGTGCTAACTGTAAAACCACAGTTGCCGATTCGCCATACCCTAATGACGGCATTTCAGCAGGAGTTACTAAGGATAACCAGGATGTAGTCGGTATTAATACTTTGATTTTTCCACTTGCTCCCTTTCCATTATTTGTAATCGTAAACTGATAAGTTCGGATTGCCCCTTTCGTCATAGTAGTTTGAATGGATGGTATGCTAGCTTTGAGCGTTGCTTTAGGAGAGCGACAATAGTAATAAGCAGTAATATCCAAGTTTGCACCTTCATTAGATGTAACCTGAAATTTAAGTTGGTCATATTGTGTGGAGGTACTTACCGTACTTCCTGTCAGGGTATATTTCAGTTTGGCTGTTCCACCTGCTGCCAAATCATTTAATGCATCGAAAGATAATTGTACTCCGGTTGCAGGGTTGGAGATGATGGTTGTTTTAAGTCCGGTCAACGGAAGAGTTCCCGGATTGCTTATCTCAATTTCTCCAGTATTTTGTTCATTGGCTAATACGTCCCAAATTATATTATCGTTTGATGTACGTTTCAAACCATAAATATCAAATGTAACCTGCTCTGTTGTAAGTGCTTCATTCGGATAACAAGCTCCGGCAACAAAATGTCCCATTTGCCCAGAATAAGGTGTAAAATTCACCTGAAATGCTCCTGTAGCATCGGTAGTAGCTTTTAACGACTGACGGTATCCGTTGTTGATAACATATACATCAATTGCTACACCCGAAACAGATGAGCTTCCCTGTGCAAAAGCTTTTCCCGATAGAACAACCACTTCTCCTGGTTTATAGGTATTTTTGTCAGTAGTAACATTAACTGTATAGCCTGGTAATAATTTCAGTGATTGAGCTTCAGATACATTATTCAGATAACTCAATTCTTTCTGAGTTTGAGCAGCATCTACCTGAGCTATTAAGTAATACTGTCCTGTCAAATCAGGTAAAGTTAAAGCAGTTGTAAGCGATTCATTGCCCTGTGGTGCTATATCTTTTGAAGTATAAAGGGTGGAAAGTAATTGTTTTGTACTTGACGAAGACAAGCTTGAAGTATTACAAAAATAAATATCTACCGAAGTATGCGCAGTCAAAGCAGCTACTCCGCTATTGGTAACAAGTACTTCCGATTGTATAGTTCCTTTTGCCAACGGATTAGTCGGTGTAACTGACAATATATTCACTGTGGCATCAGCCAAAGTCTGGTCGGTAATCATTGCCCAGCAAACTCCCTTGGTAAAGCCATCAGCGGAAGCTGTAAAAGTAACTGTCCGATCCCCTTCGGTGGTATTGTTGTTTATAACATCAACCGGAATAGTTACACTTGTACTTCCAGCCGGAATAATTACCGTTTGTTGATAAGTCAAATCAGCATCACGGTCGCTCGAGAGTGACAATGTAAGCGATTGAGTTGTGGATGTATTTCGGCTTATTGTGAGTAAGGTTGCCTTACTTTTACCTTCCGGCAACATGGTCTGCGAAGAAGATATTTTCAGAGAAGGACCATCGTCATCCAAAATGGTTAGTTTTGATTGAACCACACCTGCACCCGTTCCTGAAGCAGAACATCCACAAGAAGAAATATAAACGGCTGCTGTGATGGTAATATCCCTGTTTCCATCCACTAACGCATTATCTACTACTCCTACTGTAAATTGTTTTTCAGAAACGCCTTTCTCAAGGGTAATCATAGGAGTTGAGTAATATATTCCTCCGTTTGAATCGTCCGAAAGTTTAATGGTTATCACATTATCCGTACTTCCTTGACGACGAACTACCCCAACAGCAGCTTGATAACCTGCCGATTCCGAAACTGTTCCCGGTGCAATACTGAGTGATATAACCGGAACATCGTTATCGGCAAGTGAAACTGAACAAGTTGCTTTTGAATATCCAAAAGTAGAAGCTGTGAATATCGGATTGACCGTTAATGCAGGAATGACATCATCCACCACCGAGGCATTTACAGTAACCGACTTTTCATTTGATGGAATAATGACTTCAGTTGGCAAATTGAACCGTTTACTGAAATCGGTCGAGAGATTTACTTTCAATACTGAATTAGTAACTATTTCCCGTTCAATTGTCAGCGTAAATGTATCACCTTCGTTAAGGTCATTCTTCGAAGAAGTGATTTTCAAAGATGGTATTTCATCATCAATTATGGTCAATGAATCGGAAACTTCTGAATAACCGATACCCTTAGCATAGATTATTACAGTTGAGTCCAAATTCAATACCTTGTTATCAATTGAGTTTACGTAGAAAACAGCACCCGATTGCCCTGATTTAATGGTAACAGATTCAGGGATTTTCAACCGATCGGGAGAATCCGTGCGAAGACTAAAAGATTGATCCATTGCTCGGCTTCCACTCCGAAACAAACGACAGATTATTAATCCTGGATTATTTTCCAGTATTGACTTTGCAGCCAAGGTCAGATTTAAGCGTTTATCAATATTTATAGTCCCATCTGATAATCCAACATTGTTGCTTTGTGCAGTGATAAGTTCACCTAAAGTTGAATTTGGAATTAGTTTTACCTGAACTTTAGCTGTTCCATCCAAACCAGGATATTCAGGCACTAAAAATTCTGCCTGACGACTAACTATTGAACCTGCATCAAGTAACTGGTCATAATTGATTGTTCCCAATAATACCTGCTCGCCAATCTCATTCATCAACGAAACCTGTTCGCTCCAACCAGCACCGGTAATTTTATCACCGATATTCTTCACCTGCCATGCGATATTCAATTTCCCCAAAGGTGAAACGTTTTGTTGACTAACTGAAATATTTTGTACAGTAACATCGGGACGAGGTTCAGCAACGACCTTAATAAGCCCCGGGTCAGAAACAGTTGAAACATTTGTTCCATTCAACAGACTCAGAATAACCTGATTAAATGCAAAAGGATAAGTAGAATTTTCTGTCCATGTTTCAGGTACTTTTACTGTAACACGAAGTAAAATCCCCGAATTTCCTCTTAATTCAGCATTTTTAGCCGAAAAGACAACAAACAAATAATCATTATTACCTAAACTCTTTACACTAACAGTGTGATCTACTTTTCGATCAGTCAAAGTTACTGAAGATGGATTGACAACAGAACCTTCCGGAAAATGCAGCTTAAATTGAGCAGCCACAATCGCGGCATCGTTTGTCAGGTAAATGGGTACACTAATTTCCTTACCTAACCCACTTTCAACAGTAGGGATATAAAGTTTATTGACTGACTGGCTGTACGTGTTGGCAGAAAAAACTAAAAGGACCAACGTCAGGAACGAATATATTTTTGTCTTCATAATTCTGAATTTATTTTGAAATGATAAGTTTAGTGTTTAATTCTCTGATTCCATCATTTGTATTTACAACTATTTTGAGCAAATACACGCCCGATTTAGTTGCAACAGATGAATAATCAATCGTGAGTTTCCCGGAAGCTAAATTTTCCATTATTCTATCATCGAGCATTATTCCCTGAGCAGAATACAAGGTTGCACGAAGTTTCTGTACGTTTGAAGAAAGTGATACATAAGATTTATGAGCAATGCAATATACCGAGAAATCAACAGCCACAAGATTCTCAAATCCGGTAACATTGTCTTTGTTAAGTCTAACCAACATAGGCTGAGCTGACTTATCCGATAACTTAACAGAAGTAACTGTTGGACTTTCGGAATAGAGTTCTGCAATAATGGTTTTTCCGGTTGGAATTTCATTTCCGGTTGGTGAGAATACAATAAATCTCGTGCCTCCATCGGGCAGATTCCGTGCTATCAATTGAAATTTAGAACTACTCAACATCAATCGAATCTGTTTATCAGAAATCCCCTCAAGCAAAATATCCATGGCTGATACTGGTTGTGTAATATCCAAAACCAATTTATTATTTTCAATATAAATCTGATTTGGTGACTGTACAGCCATCTTTGATTTTTGTAAATTGGTTGAGGTTGAATCTGTTGAACTTAGAACAATATTCACTGTTTTCACAATGTCCTGCACGGTGATAAGTGTGTCCTTATAAGTATCGGCTGCTGCGAAATTAAATGGTTGTGGATTATCACCCAATAAATAGTTCAACGAATGTTGCACATCCAGAATATCGACCTTTTGATCCATGTTGGCATCTCCATAATCGAAAAATATCCCGGACAATAAAGATGTACCACTAGCTAATCCATTTTCTTGCCTTAACACAAATCGTTGACCCGAATCGAACATCCAACCTGTTGAATTTGATATATATAATTGATTCTTTGACCCATTAAAATAAACACTGCCAACAACCGCTCCATTATTTATAACCGAAAAATACGGGTGGAAATCAAAAGATTGTGTTGAGTGGTTATATAAAGATAAAGTTGGTATTTGAATAGTTGGCGTTAACGCCAACTTTATTGAGTCGACATTAATTGTCTGATTCTGAAGATAAAGACTTGTTATATTCAAAGGCAGTGGCGTTGATAATGCAGACAACTTATTAGCTTGCAGATTCAATGTTTTCAAATGAGTAAACTTTCTAAAAATTGACGGTATTTCTCCTTCTAATAAATTCTTTGAAAGATTGATAGAAACAAGACTATCGGTTTTGAATGAATTTATTAATGCAACATTTGCGATAGTTGAATCTATTTTACTGGTTAGCAGATTATCATATAAATTCAAATCCCTGAGTTTTGGTAATGTAAACAAAACCAAAGGCATTCCTCCCTGAATTTGATTTGAAGGTAGTGATATGGCGGTAACATGCCCATCTTCAAAACTGACACCTTGCCAGTTGGTTGAACTTATTCTGTTTGATGTAGTATTCCATTTTTGTTTCCATGATAATCCTGAATGACTAGTAAAGAAGCTATTTAAAATTTTAAAATCCTGAACTTCCATTGTGTCAGCAGCAAATGAAATCCAATTACTATTTATAATATTATCATTATCCGAAGTTTCCAAAACGGTGTTTTGAGCATCAGTTTCAACAAAGAAACGATAATGTTTCAATGTATCGGATAAGGCAACAAAATTGAAATTATCAGTGTACAAATCATTCTTCTTTAGATTCTGATAATGATTGATTACAGATAATAATGTAGCATTACTTTTATTAAACACAGTATCTTTACTGATATAAAATCTGTCTTCCCAACTTCTTGCTATACTATCAGCCTCTCCTGAATTGACAACAGTTGCATTGATACTTATTTTTCTATTTGCTACAAACGGACTTAATATTTGTATAGAACTAACCTGAAGATTTGGTAAAGATCGTATCTTAAAAGAATCAGTTTCACTGACTATTGAATTGCATGTTCCTCGGGCTACAACTTTCCATTTATAGCTTTTTCCATACTGACAGAATGAACTGTTTGTATATCTAAAGTTCGATAGATTGCCAACAGTAGGTATTGAAGGTACTACAGCAGCATTTGATTCCCACAGATACAAATCATAAACTGCATTTGGAATTGACTTCCAAGAAAAATCAACCGTGGTAGTACTAAGAGTCTTATTATTTGTAGGAACTAAGTCGGTAATTACTCCTTTTAGCTGAGGTAAAACTAAATAATATAACTGACCGACAAATAAAGGAGTTGAACCAACCACTAACTGGATATTATAAGTTAGCGTATCAGCTATAGTCGAAGTATTTGTCAAAGTCATCTGAGGAATAACCTGAGTACCTGAGGTTATATATCCAGTGATATAGGCTGGTAACTTTGACAATGTCCATGAAACAGGCATTTGTGGACTGAAAGCAGTAAAATCTATTTTGGTTGTATTAGTACCTGAGCAAACTACCTGAGGTTTAAAATCAGTGATTTTTGTAATATCAAATGGAATTCCATTGATTGCAATCAATACATTTTGTATTGAAATGTTTTTTCCCAAACTCAATAAACAATTCAAGAATGATTGATTTAGTTCTCCAATAAAATTAAGAACTGGTTTTGTCGATAAGGAATCACTAACAAAGTTTATCTTATGATTATTGGACTGAAGTTTTTGTACCAAAACATTCAAGGTCTGATTAAGATCAGCAGTAATTGGAATATCAAACTGCTGTGAAGTTGCTGTTTGTACAGTAATATCGGATGTTATTGTTGTTTGCGAGAAAGTTGTAAACAAATTTGTTGCATCTGTAAAGTTCTTTACCCCCGTTTTTGTTTTATCAAGGCTATAATTACCTCCGGCAGTCCATGTACTTTGATTACTAATTATAATTTGAGATTGGATAGAATCGGATAATGTACCTGCAATTCCCTTAAGCTTAACTGTATATGTACCCGGTAATGAATACACATGATATGGATTTGTTTCTGTACTCGTTGTTCCATCACCAAAATCCCATTTGTAAGAATCAATACTTCCTGTAGAATTATTAGTGAATTTTGCTCTATTCAGATATATTTCCGATATAAATCTTGTACTTATCGGATTAAGAACTGTAGCTGAACAATATACATATTTACCACTTGCTCCAGTCGAAGTTATTCTTAACGTATCTGCATAACTACCGGCAATCAATCCCGATTTTAAACGTACATAAATGGTTGTATTGGAAACACTGCCTGCCATTTGAGTCAAAATGATTGATGTTCCGGCAAAGCCACTTCCTGTTGTTCTGGAAATTTCCAATCGTGAAGTGGGTGCAATAATAACATCACTTGATAATGAACTGCCCGAAACAGTGAAAGACTGTTCAGCAGATGGACCTGAACCATAGTTGTAATTTAATCCGGTTAGTGTTGTAGAAGTTACCTGTAAGTCTGGCAAACCTGAAAGTGGCATTACCTGAAATCCATTCAGCAATGAAATACTTCCATCCGAATAATTGCTGAGATTCAAATCATAATTTCCTATTGGCGTATTTGATGGTATGCTAAAATCTGCTTTCAGAGATGTATCACTTATCTTGGTTATTGTTCCTGATTTGATTATTGTATTAGTTCCCTGACTAAAACTTATGGTGGTGTTAGTTGCCTGACTAAAGTGAGTGTTTGCTCCGGTTATTGTTACAGACAGTGTTTGACCTTGAGTAGCAGTAGCCGGACTGACAGAAACCAATGATATACCAGACATTACCTGAAATCCATTCAGCAATGAAATACTTCCATCCGAATAATTGCTGAGATTCAAATCATAATTTCCTATTGGCGTATTTGATGGTATGCTAAAATCTGCTTTCAGAGATGTATCACTTATCTTGGTTATTGTTCCTGATTTGATTATTGTATTAGTTCCCTGACTAAAACTTATGGTGGTGTTAGTTGCCTGACTAAAGTGAGTGTTTGCTCCGGTTATTGTTACAGACAGTGCTTGACCTTGTGTAGCAGTAGCTGGACTGACAGAAACCAATGATATACCAGGCATTACCTGAAATCCATTCAGCAATGAAATATTTCCATCCGAATAATTGTTGAGATTCAAATCATAATTTCCTATTGGCGTATTTGATGGTATGCTAAAATCTGCTTTCAGAGATGTATCACTTATCTTGGTTATTGTTCCTGATTTGATTATTGTATTAGTTCCCTGACTAAAACTTATGGTGGTGTTAGTTGCCTGACTAAAGTGAGTGTTTGCTCCGGTTATTGTTACAGACAGTGCTTGACCTTGTGTAGCAGTAGCTGGACTGACAGAAACCAATGATATACCAGGCATTACCTGAAATCCATTCAGCAATGAAATATTTCCATCCGAATAATTGTTGAGATTCAAATCATAATTTCCTATTGGCGTATTTGATGGTATGCTAAAATCTGCTTTCAGAGATGTATCACTTATCTTGGTTATTGTTCCTGATTTGATTATTGTATTAGTTCCCTGACTAAAACTTATGGTGGTGTTAGTTGCCTGACTAAAGTGAGTGTTTGCTCCGGTTATTGTTACAGACAGTGCTTGACCTTGTGTAGCAGTAGCTGGACTGACAGAAACCAATGATATACTAGGCATTACCTGAAATCCATTCAGCAATGAAATACTTCCATCCGAATAATTGTTGAGATTCAAATCATAATTTCCTATTGGCGTATTTGCTGGTATCGTGAAATCTGCTGTCAGTGAAGTATCACTTATCTTGGTTATTGTTCCTGATTTTATTATTGTACTTGTGCCCTGACTAAAACTTATGGTGCTAGTTGCCTGATTAAAGTGTGTGTTTGCTCCGGTGATTGTTACTGACAGCGTTTGACCTTGCATAGCAGTAGTTGGACTAACTGACACTAATGCTTTATTAGTTATTATCTGAAAAGCATTAATCAACGAAATACTGCCATCCAAAAGATTGATCAGATTTACATTGTAATTGCCTAATGAAGCATTTGCAGGTATTGTAAAACTGACACTTAAAGATTTATCATTTATCTTGGTAATAGTTCCTGAATTTATTATCGTATTACTACTTGACTGATTAAGTGTAATAGTGCTGTTGACTTGATTAAGGTGAGTATATGCACCAGTTATTGTAAAAATTAGTGTTTGACCTTGCATAGCCGATGACTGATTAATTGAAACCAGCCTGATGGTTGAATCTGCTTTAATTAGAAATCCATCTAACAAAGTTAGATTCCCATCAACCGAATCACTCAGATTTACAGTGTATTTCCCAATAGAAATATTAAGCGGCAAGCTAAAGTCTGCTTGAATAGATGTATCGTTTATCTTAGTAATTTTACTTGAATTGATAACTGTACTACTACTTGCCTGACTAAAACGAATAGTGTTAGTTGCCTGTATTTTAGTAAAGTGAGTGCTTGCTCCCGTAATAGTCACTGTTAATGTTTGACCTTGTTTAGCCGAAGATGGATTAACCGTAACTAATGATGCCGAATGCACACAAAATGATAGCAGCAAGAATGTGCTGATAAAAATAATCTTTTTCATAAATTATTCATTTTAAATATATATTGCAAATACGAGATATTACTTTTCTTGGACGAAAAGTAATATTCAAGCATTTCGTTTTTTGAGCTTCTGATTTCTGATATTTTTTTTATTGCAACTACATCTTTTTGATTTGTAAGTATTACCCCAAGCCATGAATTTAAAATAACAGGTAAGTACACCTGATATTTTTCATCCTTTGAAGTTATGTTTACTTTATCAATTGTATTATATGCTTTCTCATATTCCTTTGTATTAAAATACACAGCACTTAAATTCAAACGAGCTTCATCAAATCGAGGCGAAATTAACAGTGCTTTGATGTATGTTTCTTGTGCTTCTCTATGTTTACCTTTTGTTTCATAACAACTTGCCAAATTATTTAAAACATGAATATTGTAAGGGTGAATTAATTTTGCTTTTTCAAAACAACTTTGAGCATCGTTCAGATTTCCTAAAGCGAAAAATGCAACACCTTTATACCAATTAATCGGAATTGAAGTCGGGTCGGCTATATAAAATGGATTAACCGATTGGTCAGCTTCTAGAATCATTTGATTCCAATCACCCTTACCTTGACATTCATATAAATATTGAGTGTGGAATTCGCCGGAAAATCTGTTTATACTTACAACAGATGAGAAAATTACAGGTACAAAAAACAATATAGCTAAAATGCTGATTTTGATTTCAAGAGTTGATACTTCTTTAATCTGAAAGGAATTATAGTATCTTGCAACAACAATTGATAGAATTAAATACAATATTATTTGATGTTCAATTCTTTCAAGTGGAAAATCAAAAAATGATATAAATACATAGCCTATTATAGTTGAAAAAAATCCATACAATAAGACCTTTTCCACTTGATTTGGTTCTATTTTATTTTTTAGTAATTTTCGCAAATAATACAATGCGACAATAAAAATGCTTATATAAGTAATTAACCCTAAAATGCCTGTTTCACAAAGCACCCATAAGAAATCATTATGTGGTCTTTGAAATGTAAGTGATGCATTATCCATCATCACATTATTGAATTTTTCAAGTCCATATTTGGGGAATTGAAATTGCCAATTCCCTGCTCCAACACCAAATAAGAAGTGTTCATTTGCCATTTGAAGTGAATTGTTCCACACTAATAGTCGTTCCGGTAATGATCTGGAATCTATTAGATTTCTAAAGTAACTACTTTCGTGAAAATAGAGTAGAAAAGCTATACCTGTAGTTAAAATTACAAAGAGCAATATTTTCATTAAATTGCCTCTCAACATTTTACTTTTTTGTAAGAATATAAAGATCAGTATTGAAAAAATGGTCGCAATTATTACTGCTCTTGTTTGAATGAAAAGAAGCAATAGAATTAGTGAACACATTAATATTATTGAGGTGATTTTCCATTTTCTTGATAAATATATAGCTCCAACAACAAATGGGAATGTGAGAAATAACACTGATGAAAATAGGTTTTTATTTGCATAAGTTGATGTGATTTGATATATACCATTCCTAAAATCTGTCGTTGAAAAATCAAAAGTTAAGGTTTGATATATTGCTATTAAAATAGAGATAATGCAGAAAAATACAATTGCTTTAAGTAAGGTACTTATTGTTAACTTATCTTGTATGATTAAATATGTGCTGATTGTAAAAAATAATAACTCAACCATTACTTTTGATATTACATACATTCCAGCAGCAATCGATGTTACATGAATGAGTGAGAATAGATTTATTAGCAAGAACACAAAAAGCAGTATTGGTAAGCTTAGTTTTATGAATGAAAAGTCATTAATCAATTCCCTTTTTGATATCTTAAATACTATAATAAAACTAAGTATACAAATAAATATAGTCAGATATAATTGTCTTGGAATCAAAACAGGGTCAATGATTTTATCATAATAGATAAAGGGTAACAGAATAAAGAAAGATATATATATCTTATCAAATATTGTTGAGTTATTCTTTATAGTTGTTACCATAAAATTCAATTGTTATGTAGGTATAGAAATACTAATTTATTGCTATATAATTATCTATTTCCCCCTCTTATAATAATAAATAGCAGCACACGGCACAAATACTAAAGAAAAAAGGATGGTGGCTATTAATAGGATTAAAGACCCTCCATTAATATGAATGGTTTTTAATAAGATACCAATGCTCATTAATGAGAATGATGATGCTCCGCTAATAAATACTAATTTTCTCATGATGTGTTTGATTTTATGTTTTGCCTACTCGTAAAGCTTTTCGGCTGCCGCTGTTTTGTTTTCTTTCAACTTTTCCAGGTTCTAAATTTTGGAAAAGTTAGTAACTGAATTTGTGTCAGTGCTGTTATCTCTTTGATTATTAAAGCAATCCTTTTCCCAATTTTCGGGATTATGCATGATATATTCCTTTATTCGATGGTATTCATCGGCATCGCGTATAATATGGTCGTGAAATCGTTCCTGCCAATCGAATGTAGCGTCAATTTCATGCGCCTTATTAGATACCGCCGATTTATACGAACCCAACACCCGACCCAACGAACCACGTTTTGGGGAAATACGTCCCATTTGTTCGGGCGTTGGTAGAGACGTTGCATGTACAGACGTTGCATGCAACGTCTCTACGGGTAAAATATCAATAATCCCATGAATATGGTTTGGCATTATTTTATATTCACCTAATTGAACGTACGGGCAATGATTTGGAATATCCACCCAGCATTGTTCGGCAATTTTTCCAATCGGTGATAAAAACATCTTTTTATCCTGTATCGATCCAAACCAGTGCAAACGATTACGAGTGCATATTGTAATGAAATACGAACCTTCAAAATAATCCCACCACAGGGCGCGGGCTGATGGTATGCGGTATTTACCCTGAAACTTTTTCATTTTACATTAATTGCAACGTTTCTACAACTTCATTAGACCAGCATCCTGAGGTATTCAATTCGTAATATTAATGAGGGTTTCACTCAGAGAAGCCCTCACACTGACAAATCAATCAATTGGTTGCTGTTCCGGTTTTACTATCATCCGCTTTCTTTTTGGCATTTTCTGCTCTGGTGCCCGATGCTTTCACGGTGCTGAGCGAATTTATAATCAATTCGTTCAGGGCAGCAATCAAAGCTATAACATCGGCTGAAGGTGCTGCGATTTCTTGTAGGCTGATAATTTGGAATAGGGCTTTAAGTGCAGCAATCAATTCGGGGCGACTTTCGCCAACGGTAGGTTCATTGTTTTCCGAAGCTGATTCTACTACCTGTGTCGAAGCTGTTTCGTAATCATGTTGAGCTTGTTCCAGTTCTTCCATCAATTCTGTTCCACCTATTAATATAAGCTGGGCAGCATGTTTGGTTTTAATTTCGGAGATAATATTGTTCAGCACGGCTGTTCGTGCTTTTTGCCCCAAGGTTTGTATTGTCCATGTATGTTTCCGAATAGTGGCTACAATTTCGATACCGGCAGCAGAAACACCTTCTTTTCGGCGGGTAGTGGCTGATTCTGCTGCATTACGGAAAGTCATAAAAGCATCAATCCGCACACTGTCCTGTTCCGATTGAGTTATTATTAATGGATTCTTGGATTCTCGTTCCATTGCACTCTGAAAAGTTGCTAATCTGGTTTTTGCATTGTTGAGAAAAGGTTCTATAACGATAATACTTCCCTTTTTTGTTTCAGCTATGCTAAGGGTGTTTTTTCCGAAAGTAAACAGTTCTTTACTTGGGAATAATGAGAAATTTAAACTTGTAATCATGTTGTAAAGTTTTAAGTGTGAATAGTTTATTTATATAATTATTTGATTTGATTTGCCTTTCAACTATTTAAAAGCCTGTTTTTTGAAGTAAACAGCTGGTATCAGAAATTTGAACCTGAACATTATTTTATTTTAGGGTATCTCAAAAAAATTGAACTATTAATCAGATTCTATTTACTTCTTTCAATTTTCTGAGACTCTCGTTTATATTCTGTCGACAAGTCTCAATAATTTGATACTTCTGAATAATTTCCAACTGTTACCATCAATTTTCTGATGCTTTTGTTTTTATTCCAACCATGAATCTCAAAAATTTGAGACACATATTCTAATTCATTTCATTAACATCAGAATTCTGACAAAACTGTTTTTCTTTTTATCGAGAACTTCAAAAAATTGAGGCTCTAGAAAATTATCCATTCAGTCACTTTCAAATTTCTGTGGCTTTTGTTTTTCTTTTTATCGCCCCTCTCAAAATTCTGAATCTGTAACTTTTTAATTGATTTATCATAAAGAGGTCTCACGACCTCTCCATGACATCCAAACAGAATCCCAAAAAAACACGACTATGAAACGAAATTGTATTTTTAGTACGAGCTATGCGTTCACTTTACTCTTTTATTCTAAAACACAGTTGCAAAGATAGGTTTATGAAACTAAAAAGGAATGTACAAATCGTTCGGACTATGTACAAAACGTACATATTTTAGGGGAAATAGTTAAATAGGGGGTTAGTTTGTAGTAAAAATCACTCCATCTTATCATTTTGGTTGGTTTGGGTTTGTTCTCTGAACCGACCCGGGGTAGAATTTGTAATGTCTTTGAAAACTCTAATAAATGAATGTAGCGAACCAAAACCAACCTGCGCTGTAATGTAATCGAGCGAAAAGCTGCTATTTTCGTCACTTGTCAAGAGTTTTTTTGCCTCTTCTACCCTGTATTGGTTTACAAAAGTGTTGAACGAGCATCCGTATTCGGCGTTGATAAAAGTGGAAAGAAAGGTACGGTTGCTATGTAGTTTTGTAGCGATGTCCGAAATTTTCAACTCTTTATTCGTGTAAATTTTCTCCTTTTCAAATAGTTTTTGAAGTTGAGATTTGATTTTCCTGTTGGTGGGAGCTTCTGTAGTTTGATTTTCCTCCGAAATAGATGTATCTTCCTCAAGCATTGCAACTGTATGATTCTGCATATAGCCCAAATAACCTAAAACAAACAAAAAGAGGCTGTAACCTATTCCGGTTAAGAGTAAAAGGATAGGATATTTATCAAAAAACGAACGACCCAGAAAGTTAGTAATCATTGAGAAAATGGATGTTACAACAAAGGTGTATAAAATGATTTTAGGCCATTCCAGCGTTTTATCCTCCAGGTTGGAATAAAAGTTGGCAATGTTTTCATTGTAATTGGTTATAAAGACCCTTATTTTCAGGAAAAAATAAATAATCTGAAGAAAATAAACCCCTTGAAGTGTATAACATAAAACCAATTGAATTTTTATCAATACAGCTGCACCATGCCATTTACCATTCCCATACAAGTATTCATTAATATAATAATGCTTGAGTGCGTGGGGCATCAATAAATAGGTGACAGAAGTAGTGGCAAGTAAAGCAAAAGCCGGAAGCAGTAATTTCATATCGTTCATATCTATTTTCGACCGGAAAGTCAATATCTTCATGTACCAGTGATAAATGGGAAAAATGGACAGTGATCCGAAAATAAAAATCAAATCGAAGTGCAGATAGATTGCCTTAAAGTGTTGGTAATATATTAAATGCGACAGAAATATCATCGAAACCACGAGCATAAAAATTCCCAGAAAAAGCCGTGCATGATTAGCCCTTGATGATATTAATAATATCAATGACCAAGTAAGAGAAACATACATGGGGGTCAATAAAGCAAAATCTACCAGCATGAGAATTGTGTGTTAGTTAATTCGGGTTTAGGTTCTATTTATTCTTTACTAAGGAATAAGCGGGAATAAATTTTTTACGACAACAAAAATAAAAAAAATTATCATAATAAACTACACAAATGAAGAAAATATTTGTGATTTGATTAAAATATTTTGCTGTAGTGGGGTGTTGTGTTACAAAATGGAAATAGGTTCAGTAATCAATGTCGTTTAGTTAAGCAAATACAAAGTAATAAGGGGAAAATATAAGGTATATTGTCTCGACTAAGGGTTAAGAATCAAAATAAAGCTGGTATTTAAACCCTTAGTAGCCAAAATTCAACAAGAAAAATACCCAACGACCGCTTCGAATCTCGAAGCGGTCGTTTTGTATAGTATTGACGGGGTGTTTCAAAGTCACCCCGTCAGTTTAAGAGAATTAATCTTTAAATTTTGCACTTAAAAATTCGCGGTTCAGGCGGGCAATGTGCGAAATAGAAACTGCTTTCGGACATTCAGCTTCGCAAGCACCGGTGTTGGTACAGTTCCCAAAACCAAGTGCATCCATTTTGGCAACCATCGCTTTGGCACGGTGAGCAGCTTCTATACGACCTTGTGGCAATAATGCCAACTGACTTACTTTTGCAGCGACAAACAACATGGCAGAGCCATTTTTACAAGCTGCAGCGCAAGCTCCGCAACCAATACACGATGCTGCATCCATTGCTTCGTCAGCATCAATTTTCGAAATTGGAATGGCATTTCCATCAGGAACGCCACCGGTATTTACCGAAACGTAACCACCTGCCTGAATGATTTTATCGAAAGCACCACGATCAACCATCAAATCCTTAATAACCGGAAATGCAGCCGAACGCCAAGGCTCAACGGTAATGGTTTCGCCATCTTTGAAACGACGCATGTGAAGCTGGCAAGTTGTAGTTTCACCGTCCAATCCATGTGGATGACCGTTGATATACAAGCTACACATACCACAAATTCCTTCACGGCAATCGTGATCGAACGCAATGGGTGTTTTGCGTTGGTGAATTAATTTTTCATTCAGAATATCCAACATTTCGAGAAATGAATTGTCGGTCGATACATTATCTAATTTATAGGTCTCGAATTCACCTTTTACTTTCGGACCTGCCTGACGCCATACTTTCAGCGTTATATTTATACTTTTTTCCATAATTTATAAAGAGTTACAAGTTACAAGTTACAAGTTACGAGAACTGAAACATGAACCTTTGTTAGTAAATTAATTGTTTGATTTTTCATCACGAGTTTTAATAGATTTAATCAGAGAAGAAGTCATTTTAATAATTTCAAAAATTGAACTCTGTAATTGTTCTGATTTTTCATTTTCCAAAAAACCTAACTCTTTGGAAATAATTATTTGAGTTTCTAATTCAGCAGCAGAACCTAACGAAATGTAAAGAAAATGAATCAATTCTTTGTCAGAATTTCGTCCGCATCCTTCTGCAATATTAGAAGGGATTGAAACGGCTGCTCTTCTCATTTGCGAAGTCAATCCAAATTGTTCGTTTGACGGAAAGAGTTTTGTGATTTCATAAATCGATTTCACTAATTCTATTCCTTTTATCCAAACTTTTAAATCCTTATGACTCGTCATTTTCTTCCTTTTTAAGTAGTTACAAGTAAATAGTTACTAGTTACAAGTCTGTTTGTCAGAATGTTTCTTTTCAAAAAAACATATCAATAAATAATTCTGATTACTTATCTGCTTTTAAATTACAAATCACTAAAAAACGATATTCCATTTTTCTTGTAACTCGTAACTATTTACTTGTAACTCGTAACTTATTAAGCCTTATAATTACGTTGTTGACGGTGAATAAACTCATAATCCAATGCCTCTTTCAGCAATTCAGGCTCTTTACCTTCGCCGGCAAATTTCCAGCATGATGCAAATGAGAATTCTTCATCATTACGGAGTGCTTCTCCATCAGGTGTCTGGTATTCTTCACGGAAGTGACCACCACATGATTCTTCGCGCATCAGTGCGTCGCGTGCCATCAGTTCACCAATTTCAATAAAGTCAGCCACACGAAGTGCTTTTTCAAGTTCTACATTCAAATCAGAACTTACACCCGGAACATATACTTTTGTCCAGAATTCATGACGAACAGCTTTGATTTTTTCAAGTGCTGTTTCCAGTCCGGCTTTGTTACGACCCATACCTACGAAATCCCACATAATCAGACCAAGCTCACGGTGAATTGAATCAACCGATTTGTCGCCCTGAATTTTCATGATTTTTTCAATTTTGGTATGAATATCTTTTTCAGCTTGCTCAAATTCAGGTAATTCGGTACTCATGCGTGGAGTTTGAATTTGATCAGCAAGGTAATTCTGAATGGTATAAGGAAGAACGAAGTATCCGTCTGCCAAACCCTGCATCAATGCCGAAGCTCCAAGGCGGTTTGCACCGTGATCGGAAAAATTGGCTTCACCAATACAGAAAAGTCCTTTTACCGAAGTTTGTAGTTCGTAATCTACCCAAACACCACCCATTGTGTAGTGAATTGCCGGATAAATCATCATTGGAGTTTTATACGGGTTTTCGTCAACGATTTTGTCGTACATCTGGAAAAGATTTCCGTAGCGTGCGCGAATTGTACTCTCGCCTAAACGCTCAATTGAAGTTGAGAAATCAAGATAAACAGCCAAACCAGTGTTTCCAACGCCAAAGCCAGCATCACAACGTTCTTTAGCCGCACGTGAAGCCACGTCACGAGGTACTAAGTTTCCGAAAGCAGGATAACGACGCTCCAGGTAATAATCACGTTCATCTTCACTCAGGTCAGTTGCTTTTTTCTTTCCTGCGCGGATAGCTTCAGCATCTTCTTTCTTTTTTGGAACCCATATACGACCATCGTTACGCAATGATTCCGACATTAAAGTCAGTTTCGATTGTGTTTCGCCGTGAACCGGAATACAAGTAGGGTGAATCTGAGCATAAGCAGGATTTGCAAAATAAGCTCCTTTTTTATACATCTGAACAGCTGCCGAAGCATTTGATGTCATCGCATTGGTAGAAAGGAAGAATGCGTTTCCGTAACCTCCTGAACCAACTACAACAGCGTGAGCAAAAAAGCGTTCAATTTTTCCGCTTACCAAATTGCGGGCAATGATACCGCGTGCGCGGCCTTCAATTACCACAACATCAAGCATTTCGTAGCGTGAGTATAATTTTACAGCACCTTTGCCAATCTGACGGCTCAACGCTGAATAAGCTCCTAATAATAATTGTTGACCCGTTTGTCCTTTAGCATAGAACGTACGTGAAACCTGCGCTCCACCAAACGAACGGTTATCTAATAAACCACCGTATTCGCGTGCAAATGGAACTCCCTGCGCCACACATTGGTCTATAATGCTGTTCGATACTTCAGCCAAACGATAAACGTTGGCTTCACGAGCACGATAGTCACCACCTTTAATTGTATCGTAGAAAAGACGGTAAACCGAGTCACCATCGTTTTGATAGTTTTTCGCTGCATTAATACCACCCTGCGCTGCAATGGAGTGTGCGCGGCGTGGTGAATCCTGAATACAGAAGTTCAGTACATTAAATCCTAATTCAGCCAGCGAAGCAGCTGCCGAAGCGCCTGCCAAACCTGTTCCAACCACAATAATGTCCAAACGGCGTTTGTTAGCCGGGTTTACGAGTTTTTGGGTTGCTTTGAAAGAACTCCATTTTTCAGCTAACGGTCCTGCAGGAATCCGGGCATCTATTTTAGTTGCATCTACCGCAGTAGATTCTTGTTTCTTTGCCATATTCTTAATTTACTTTTTATTTTACAATTTAGCTTTAGCAGCAAGAACAGTTGATAATCAGATAATAAACCGGGATAGCCATAAACATTAAAACCACAATAGTAGAAATAATATTGGCAATGATTTTTACGCGAGGTAACCAGGTTTTGTTATTCAAACCTGCTGTTTGTAAAGCGCTCCAAACTCCGTGTGTCAGGTGAAACCAAAGTGCTGATAACCAAACAAGATACAATGCGCAATAAATCCAGTTACTAAATAAATCTTTCACATATTCAGCCCCACTTGCAGGGTCGTAAGCTCCGGTATGAATTCCGGTTAGTTCGGCAAACTGCATTTTAAACCAAAAATTGTACATGTGTAATGCCAAAAAACCAAAAATAACAGTTCCCAATACCAACATGTTTTGTGAGGACCAGTCTACCCCTTTTTGAGTTTTGCTTACTGCATAACCAACTGTGCCACGGGCACGCATGTTTTGGTAAGTAAGAAACAAGGCATACAAAATGTGAACAACAAAGCCGGCTGCCAGTACACTTGTACCAACCACTGCATACCAGTTTGCGCCCAAAAATCCACAAATTGCATTGTAACCTGCCGGTGAAATAATCACCACAATGTTCATACAACTGTGAAAAAGCAAAAACAACACGAGAAATGTTCCCGTGATACTCATAATAAGCTTTCGCCCAATAGAGGAATCAATTAACCACATAGATTTTTGTTTTAGTTTATACTAATTTTAATTGTTTTGTTTATGTAATTGTTTGAAATACAATATATTGTGATATTGTATTGTGATTTTTGAAAAGTTCCACAAAAGTAATCAATTGATTTTAATCATGCAAATGATTACGGAAAAATTTCTTTAATTAGAGTTTGTTTATAAAGTACTATATTTTTGCTCGATTATCAAACAACCG
>JBAXMR010000080.1:0-23105 GCA_037134195.1 Paludibacter sp.
TCAGCAGTTACGAAATGATAAATCATTTCTCACAGCACACCTACGCTCAACTGAGCCATTCGCCGAACATTTACAAGCTACGCTCAACGAGGGTAGCACGACTTCAGGTCGTACTACCACTAAAAATTTATTTGTGAATCTACTATGATATAAAAGAAGATGTTATTGTCTTTTAATATTTCATGTTTAATATTGATTTAACTACTATGCTCAATATCGTATATATACTGAAATATTTCTAACCATCCACCTTCTATTCCATCCCATTCATATTCATATATAGTTTCGTCTATATCAAACATTTTACTTTTGAGATGTATAGCATTACCCCCAAAATTTTTATTATTCACTTTACTCCATTTTAACCAGTTCTTGTATTTATCATTTATTGTATTACCTTCACTGTTAGCAAATTTTCTCATAGAATCTGTCAATTCACCTTTCCCATATTTTTGGAGAAACAGAATGCATGCATCCTCATTTATAGATATTCTTTTTTTTCGTTGCCAATTTGGAACTAACTCTTCTTGGGTTTTCTTATCCAAATAGTCTGTCATTTCATCACTGAGATTCTTTAATGATTCTACAATTTCAGTTAATTTTTGTTGCCTTGGAGTAAGCTTATAAGTTGCTTCATTATTACTATTATCATTTACTCCTGAGTTATTGATTACAGGTTCAATCTTAAATTGATTATGTTTTTTGGAAGTAAACAATATACCCTTCATAATAGAAAATATACTTTGTTTACGTGGAATACAAATAAATCCCCATTTATCATTCGATTTAACGCCGGCAATACCATCATTAAAACTTCGACAATCTTCATATTTTAAAGGTATTATTTGATTGTCAAACAAATCAATGAACCCCCACTTTTTAGCAATACTTACTCCAGCCAAACCTTGATTAAAATTGATAGTTCTATCATATTTTAATCTAATAATTTCTCGATTATTTATATTTACAAAGCCATGTTTCTCATGTTTAGAAACCCTTAAAAGACCATTCTTAAATTGAATTGCAGCTGTATCATATTCAATTGGAATTACTCTTTTATTTTTCCTGTTGATAAACCCTATTTTACCATTTAGTTCGACTCTAGCACGTTTTTCATTAAAATCAAAAGCTTTGTCATATTGCATTTTTATCTTTAGATTTCCTTTCTCGTTAATGTATCCAAAGTGAGATTCATCGATAGTAGCCCATCTATATCCATCTTTTGAAATACTAGAAACTCGATAGTTGTACGTGTTTTTATAAATTTGTACAGATTGTTTTTTCTTTTTAGTAATTATCTCGTACAATCTAAATAACAAATGAAAGCGACCTTCTCTCCCAAATTTAAGTGAGCTTATTTGATTTCCACACTTGTTAATATAAAAATGCTTTTTAAATTGAGTTACTTTGGCAACACCATGAGAGAAGTTGGAAACTTCATCAAACATAAATGAAACTCTAACATTTCCTCTTTTATCAATAAATCCCCATTTTCCTTTTGATTTTAGCATTGCACGACCTTGATGGAAATCTCCGGCATCCTCATACTGACAATCAATTACTACCAAACCTTGTTCATTAACGAATCCCCACTTCTTATCCAGTTTTACTTTAGCCATTCCAGCATGGAAATCACCTACCTCATCAAATTTGAAGTCTGAAATCATTCTAATTTCTAAGCTTTTTGAAATTCGATTTATGATTTTTTTGTATAAGTATTTTATACTCATAATACTTTGAGATTAGAATACTCTATTCGATGTAAATATGGTTAAGATTATCAATATTGAACACTTCTTTCATCAATTTTTTTATTGTTTCGGATAATTCATCTAAAGTTAATAGTCGATTAATATCACGGTTTCTAAATTCTTCGTAAATGATTTCAATATCATAAGTTACGTTATTGTTTAAATCATCATAAGTCAATAATGATTTATACCCAAAATTGAATTCAAAGAAGTGCTCATTAATATATTTCATTTTAGTATTTGAAAATATTTCTCTCAATACTTGCTCTTCTTTGGAAAGTTTATTTAATTTATTTGTTTTCATTTTATTTGTATCTCTGAATTTGGATATATTCAATTAAAACTTCCAAATTGAATGTATATTAGATAATGGTACAATTAGAATTTAATTGTTTTTGTTTTGTACTTGACATTACCATCTTTAAAGGTATGTTTATAGGTGTAAACTATTTTCTTTCCGGTAACATTTCCATTAGCATCTTTCATTTCCACTTCATCTTTCCCAACTTCTTCAATTGAAACGGGAGAAAAATCCCCAACTATATATTTCATTAAAAATATTAATGCAACCATTAAACCTAATAATAAAGCAATGGTAATAAATGTGTTGTAATCTACTGTTGTTGTCATTTTGTGCTACATTTAAATTATATAAATTATTTACGTGAAATTTTCAAATTTTCGTTATTTGCATTATCCTACGTCATCTCTTCAATTATTACACCATTTGCAAACTGAATACAAATCTCTGTTTCATAAACTGATTCGTAACCCATGTGGACGTATTCAATCAATTCTCCTTTTTGAATCTTCAACACCCCATTAAACCAACTAGCAAATACTTCAGATTGCTGAGGGAAAACCGTTTCCATTAAATTCTCAGATTCAACTCGTTTATATTTTGATTTTATTTTCTGAAAATCAAGAGGATTAGAATCAATTCCGATGAGATAAAGTTTGTTGTCAACTATTTTCCAGATTGCAACATACCCTCGCCAACACGACCCGTAAACACTCCTACGAATTTTATCTGTTTTATTCGTATTCAACCAAAACTCTAATGGTTCTGAAGCTAGCGAAAGCATTTCTCCGTTGAAAAATATCTTATCTCTTATTTGTGCTGTCATTCCTAAATGTTATTTGAAATAGAACGTAAATTTAATTAAACAAAGAACTTAGCTTAAATCAATTTCTCCACTTTGGCTATTATATTTTTCGCAATAAGGAGTTCTTTCATTGCATTTATTTCTTCAAAAGTTCCTGAAGTCACTTTAGCACTGCCATTTTCGTGTGCTTCAAACATAAGTTCTGTACATTTTTCTTTATCTAGGTCACATATATCGTATAATGCAGTAATGATATACAACATATCATTCACATCGTCATTGCATAAAATTAAGTTGTACTCTATCATGATTTTAGAAAATTAAGGAGTACTAATCAACGATTTTAAAGCGCTGATTGCATTCAACCACTCCTGTATATTTATTTTTTCGTTTGAACTATGTTCATTATAATACCCAATACTGAGATTGACTCCACATATAACTTTGCACAATATACAAATATCTGTTGCGGCATTCTTGTTTAGTTCTCTATAACCGGTTGTATCTTCAATAAACTTTCTAAATTCATCAGTTCCTACATTACTGCATGCGTATTCGGAACTATTTCGTCCATCCAATTGAATCATAAACTGATGAGAATTAAGCCTGATTGCAATTTCGGTGTGATTATTCATTATATTATAACTCCCAATTTGCCCATATTCTCCACCATCAACTATTAAAATAGAGTGTCCGGAATTTCTAAATAACCAAAGTATGGCACAACCGGCTCTGTTATCTGCTCCAATTCCTACTTCTGAAGGTATTCCATTAATGAAAAAACCATTTTCTTCAATTATAGAATGATTAATTTGACCATAATTTTCATCACTGTTTTTTTTCTTGTACAATGCATCAAAATAAGTATCAGCATGTGCTATCAACACAACTTTGTCTGGTCTTGTACCTTCGATATATAAAAATCGTTCTTTCGGATTATTTTTGTTTTCATGAAAAATAACTGATGTTCCTTCCGTTTCGTGCAACCAACGAAATTTATTAAATATCCCATCTGTATTCCACAGAGGAAATTCTAAAAATTCTCTAAGTGTTTCTATCATTTTTTTGCTTATAATTAATCAATAATATTTAATGATATGTTTTAGTTGTGACCCCCAAACCCCCAAATGGGGGCTTTAAGACATAGTCTCTATAATAACCGAAATCGCTTCTTTGCAGCACTCTTAAGCCCTTATTTGGGGGTTTGGGGGTCATATTTAAAGATGAGAAATATGTCAATAAAAAATTCTTTTTTGCTTATAATTATGAATACAAAAATAAAGCATATAATGATTGGTTGGTTGGAAAAAAGAACTCCTTTTACTTATTCAGAAAAGGAGCTCACAACAAAAATGAATTAATTGTTACTCAATTATTCGAATTTTTTCTTTTGGAAGATTGATTTTGTATTTTGTATTTTCATACACAATGCAATAAGCATTTGCGAGTGGCTCACCTATATTTTTTTTTATTTTTGTATTTATTTCCGAAATCTTTTTGGATAATGTATCGCCGGTTCTAAGATTTTTAGTTGTTTTTGTAATTGATTCTTTCGAAAGAATTTTATCAGAAGAGAGATTTATCCAGCTGTAAATCCGAAAAAAATCATAATCTATATTTCTAAATTGGTGTAGGCTGAATCCTTCAGGATGCATCATGAAAAATACATAGATTGCCTTAGGCAGATTGATGAGATTCAATTCAAACAAAGAATCTTGCAAATAAATAGAATTCGTTTTAAAATCAAAAACAATGTCTGAAATCTCATTTACATTTAATTCCGGTACAGTAATTACTTCTGTACGTATTTTTTCGGCAATGGATTTTATTTGTAATATCATAGGGGTAGTTACACCCATTTTTAAAGCATATTGGTAACAAGAAGGACAAATATCCGCTGT
Organism: Paludibacter sp.; assembly: GCA_037134195.1. GTDB lineage: Bacteria > Bacteroidota > Bacteroidia > Bacteroidales > Paludibacteraceae > Paludibacter. The sequence continues at coordinate 4,759 of JBAXMR010000080.1, forward strand.
TCTGAATTTCAACCTTATCTGAGTTTTATTTACACAAAAGTCGTTCATACAGCCTTCAGGAGAAAAATGTATATACTTTTCCCAATGCTTTGGTTCGTTAACATCCAGCTGCATGGCATTCTGTAAGATATTACAGACTAGCTCATACGCACAAAAATATTTTTCTTCAATGTGCTTTAGCCCATCCGAAATATCATGTGTAACCACATAAATATTGCCTTCCAAATCGTAATGACTAAACCAATTTTTGGCTTCAGGATTTGAAGTGAGAATTACTACAATATCCCCATTGGGCAAAGTCTTTTCATTACGATAACTTTTACAATGATCGTAAGCATCTTTAAACAAAAACTTCTTCTTCAGAAAGTATTTACTCGCTGTTTCAGCCCGCACAAATTCAATGGGTGAGTTATATTGACTTAAAAAAGCCAATATCTCATCGTAAAGTATTGGGCTGAAATTTGTGGATTTTAGGAGGTGGGCTTTCATTAATACAAAGATTTTTTTTAAACAGAAATGGTAATAAAACAATTACAAATAATTAGACTGCCTTAATTGACAGTCTAATCATTACTTGTCAAATTCAAGATAGGTTTGTTGTCGATTTTGTTTTTGACTTAATGAACCTGAATTATCCATTTGGATTATTTCTTCTCCATTCTTGTTTACATTTTTCACTGCAGAAACAATAATATCGTAAAAAATTATAAGAGTAAGTTACAAGATCATCACGATCACATTCAAATACTCTTCCACACCATTTACAAGAATATGCTGGCATTGTAGTAAAGTTTATAAGTTTTCCCTACTCTTTTAAGGATTTTCGGGTTTCTCCATATTTCTATTTATTTCTTACAAATAAAACTTTCTAAATCAGAGATGAAAAATCCTCTAATGGATTTTCTAATCCCATTCCTTTTGGTATTTGTGAGTATAATTCTTTACCACATTGAATTGTCTCAAAAATATTATCATCACTTAATAAATAAGTTGTTACTAATGCTTCAGTTTTGTCTTCCCTTAGATAAAACTCATGAGTTCTACCCAACATAAAAAGTTCTTTCAATGTAATTCTATCTTCAAAATACAATTTAATTGCTGTTTTGTTTAATGGAGTATAAATAAATGTTTGACCATTAAAGCATCTTCCTTCAAGAAAGTAGCTGATGTTGCTTTCTTGTAAATCCGATTTCATAACTCTTAAAATGTAACCATCACTATTAATGATGTCTTTAAAATCAGTCGGTGTAAATTTCATAATGTTTGTTTTAAAATTTCCCCTACTCTTTATGGATTTTCAGGTTACTCCATTTTCAAATCACTAGTGTCCCATTAAAATTGGGTCACTAGTGATATAAAAACTTTTTTTGAATAAATTCTCATAGTGCCAAAAAATTGATCTAATTATTAGATTTCCAATAAAAATAAAAAATTTGTAAATGAATCCTGAAGTCAAACAGAATAATAATTTGTAAATACTGAGCTCAACGAATAACTATTGATACTTATTTTTTGAGCTCAGTTAGTTACTTTTTTTCTTGTTTGGAAATAATGTATTATCCATTTTTACTGTTGTTTAGTTGTTTTATCATATTAAATATCCGATTAGAAGAAAAATCATCATGGGATAGATTGAACTTGAAACAATCACCCTTTTCATTTTTACCGATTTCTTTAAATCCTGTACCCGTTATTAAGTTGTATGCTTTTTCGTTTTCAACCAAACAAGAAGTTTTTATACTATTCACTTTGAATGTTTCAAAACAGTATTTGATGATTAGATACCATGCTTCCGTTCTTGCTATCTTTTCAATGAATGAATTATTTGTTCCACCACCATGTAGCTCTACTTCATCTCTAACTTTTATAAGTTCCAAATATCCAACTATTTTATTGGTTGAATTTAATCGGAATATTAGATGGGTATACCATCTTGAATTTTCAATAATTCTTAGATAATTATCTTCATTGAAGTTTTCACCAAATATAAAGGATAAATCATCCTTTGTGAAAATATCTTTTAATTTTATAAGTGGAAAATCAATTTTATCTATATTTGTATATTTCCCAATTAATTTATGTGTGAAGTCTGTTGTATTCATATAAAAAACAAGAGCTCTTCTTATTTTAAAAGTGCTCTTGATTTTTTAGTTAGCGACTTCTTTTCCAGTCAGACTGGCACTTTGAACAACAAAAACTTGTTCCACTAATACTGTCACATGGAGTCGAAGACCCATTGTATGTGAACTCGGTGCCGCAATAAGTACATCTGTACGTTTTTTTACCTCCCATAATAAAATAATTTTAAACAGTGGACTAAATTAGATCACGAGAACACCACTGTATTATTCTTGTGATTGATATTTATTAGATAAAGATTGCCTTAATGCTTCATTATTATTTGAAGTAATGTTTAATCTTAGTTGAATGTGTGAACTCATAGTTTCCAAGTCTACACTTCTTAAACTAATATTAAGATTCTTGTTTTTTATGATTTGTCATTACTAATAATTATTTATTTGTTGGCATAATAATTAGTTTTTAGTTTTTAGTTGTTGGTAATATATTGTTTAGATACTCTTTTATTTTTTTGTCCCTAATATTATTCCAGTCTCTACTATGTTTTTTCCTTGAGAGTTCAATATTAGCATCATTTTCATGTAGAAACTTTAGCACCTCTAAATGTCCATTATTTGTATGGCATGATACCGCAAAAGCGAATGCTTCTTCATTATTTATATGAATATCCGCATCATTAGCAACAAGTAATTTGATTACGTCTAATTGACCATGATAGGCTGCTTCGCGCAAAGCCTCTTCTTTTTTACTATGGATATTAGTGTCATGCGTTATCAATAATTGTACAATTTCCCGATTCCCTTTTTTGGAAGCGGATATTAAAGCATTGTGTTTTGCTTTAGCTTTAGCACCAACATTTAACGCATATTCGGCACATCTTGTTGAAGATTCTTTACAAGCAAAGAGTAATAATTTATCTGGTTTACCTAAAAAATGATGTATAATATCCTCTTCAGAAGGACCACCTGAAAGATTTTTAGCTCGGCAGATTTTAAAGTAAAATAATATATCAAATTTTCCCAATTTGAATAAATTATTCAAATTACTTTCAACTTCAAGTTTGGTTGGTAAATCAAAACCATATTTTTTACAAAAGATTATGTACTTAAATATATCAAATTCGCCGATGTCAACTTTTTTCCTTAAGTCCTTGTTAACTTCTTCAATAGAAGGTCCTCCAGATATATCATTTTCCTTACATTTTTCGTAAAATATTAAAATAGAACTTTCACCATCTTCGATTTTTTTTCGATAATATTCTAAAAATTCTTCTACAGTAGGTCCAACCAATAAATGTTTAATTCCTTGATATTTTTGTTCTTCTATTGGCATAATTCTTTTCTTTAAGTATTGTTGGTATAAGACATTATATTAAAGTGCAAATATAAATAATTTAAAATAAAGTGAAAGCTTAAAAAGAACTCTTTTTTAAAATTTGTTCTGAAAGATAAGTTTAATCGAATTATAAATCTAAATATTTCTTTTTCTCCCTTGTTCCTCGTAGAGTATATTGTCTGCTTCCCCATTGCTGCCGCACGATTGCATCGTGTGGCAATTATTTACTAATACTGTTTTCCACGCGATACAATCGCACAGTAGCAGGAGCATCTAAAGCAAACTTTGTCCAGAATACTCTCATAATTACCAATTTTGGGTTAACTTTTCAACATCCTCTTGCGAAAATACCTGTTCAGTTTCAATATCATGATTTGCTTGCATTGCCCTATCCTCAAGTTCTTGTTTGCTGAGTTTTGTTTCCTGCGAAGTTGAGTGATTCATAATTTTTAGTGTATTATTGGTTTTTTTATATCGTTTCGAACTTGCAAGTTGTATAAAAGCTAACGCTTTTGGAAAATAGATTATTGCGGTCGCTACAGAAGTCGGTATGATTTATTGAATTGCAAATATAAAGATATTTTACAAACCAATTTAAATTCGAAGGAAAAATAATTTACTTTTTATATCAAAGATAAATCCAATAAAGTAGAAATTTATAAGCTATTGAAATCTTCCATTTCCTAACACAAACTCAACAATATTTGCCACCATTTCCTCCACAATCCACATAAATTCCAAAAAACAATACTAACCGGATTCACTATGAACTGCTATAGTTCAGGTTTCAAAATTAACCGGATTCACTATGAACTGCTACAGTTTGGATTTCAAAACCATGTGGATTCACTGTAAACTGATAGGGTTTGAAAACTGAAAATAACCGGATTGCATGATTTAGTTAGCAAATGCTAATCTGATTAACTCAGCTCAGCCTTACTTGTATTGAACTATTGTATTGTTCAACTATTCCCCAGCAATTCTTCGGCATTTTTCAGAGCAGCTTCGGTGATATTCTTACCACTTAGCATTTGAGCAAGCTCAGTGATTCGCTCAGTCTGGTTTAGTCGTACAATGTGAGTTTCGGTCATTAGCCCACTGTCGTCTTTATATACACGGTAATGCTGTTTACCCTTGGCAGCAATCTGTGGAAGATGAGTAATCGTAATTACCTGCATATCCTTGCCCAGATTAGTCATGATTTCTGCCATCCGGTGGGCAATTTCACCGGAAACACCTGTATCAATTTCATCGAAAATAATAGTTGGCAAATCGGCTTTATGAGCAATCATTGATTTGATTGTCAGCATTAAGCGCGATACTTCCCCGCCCGATGCAATTTGGGAAACTGGTTGAAGTGGTCTGTTTTTATTAGCCGAAAATAAAAACTGTATTTCATCCTTTCCTGTTTCGGTAAAATCCGAAAGTTCAGAAATCTGAATTTGAAACTGAATATTAGGCATACCTAATTGAGTAAGCTGTTCTACCATGAAAGTTTCAATCGGTTTGCAGGCTGTTTTCCGACTTGCAGTAAGCTGATTTGATGAGATTTTAAGTTCTTCAAAAGCCTTATCAATAGCTTTTTGAAGATTTTCAACTTCTTCGTCAAACGACTCAATTTTTTCAAGTTGAATGCGGAATTCTTCCTGTTTTATGAGTAATTCAGAAACGTTATTTAACTTGAATTTTTTCAACAAACTAAAAATTTCTGCCAAGCGGCTTTCAACCTCAGCGAGTCGTTCAGGATTAAACTCAACTCGTTCACTGAATGTATGTACCTCTGCATGAATGTCCTTTAACTCAATAAAAACAGATTGTAACCTTTCAAACCAGCTTTCACCATCCGGAATATATACTTTCACATGCGAAATAGCTGTCAGACTGTCTTTTAATAACGGCAGCGACATATTTTCATCATCAATGAGATGAACAGTCCTTTGTAGTTCAGTTTTAATTTCCTCGGCATGAGCAAGTGTTTCGTGCTCCATTTCGAGCTCTTCCTGTTCATTTTCCTGAAGTTTTGCATCATTCAACTGCTGATACTGAAACTGAATATAATCTAAATCAGCTGCCTGTTTTTCAACATTTTTTTGAAGTTGACGAAGTTCATTTCGAAGATTTTGCCATTCGAACTGCTTTTGCTTGTATTCAGCCAATATTGCTGAATTCTGAGCCATTATGTCAACCACATCCAACTGATAATTGGAATTGGAAAGCAAAAGATTTTCATGTTGCGAATGAATATCAATAAGTTGATTGCTTAAATCCTTAATTACGTTCAATCCAACCGGAGTATCGTTTATAAAGGCTCTCGATTTACCTGAATTGGTTAGTTCACGGCGAATTACACACGAATTACCTTCATTATCTAAGTCATTTTCTTCAAAAAAATGATTCAGATGAGTATATGCAGAAATATCGAATTCTGCTTCAATCACACATTTATCAGCATCTGTTTTAATAGATTTTGAATCGGCTCGCTGCCCTAAAATAAGCGATAAAGCACCCAGAATTATTGATTTTCCTGCACCGGTCTCACCGGTAATTACAGAAAATCCTGATTCAAAGTCGATATTCAACTCGGTAATCAGGGCATAATTAGATATATAGAGGGATTTTAGCATGTGTATTTTTAATTACTAAGATTGTAGTTGATTAGGTTGATTAGGTTGATGGTTGATTGGGTTGATTGGGTTGATTGGTTTACTACAAACTTTTTGAACCCAATTCAAACAAATAAACACAATTCTTTTCGTTAGTTCAATTTCCTTATTATCACCAACCAAAAGTCCCCAAAAACTCATTTTCCTATTTCTTTCTCCTTTTGGAGAAAGTACCCGAAGGGGGATAGAGGTAGGGGGATTTAGGGGGCTTTTACATCTATTTCAACATTTGTTCATATCTCGATGTCTGCGTAGGATTAATATCGCATAGAACCTGAACAGCATCTGTTTTTTCTTTTGTAGTGGCTTTTGAAAAAACATTAATCAACTCATCATTTTTAGCGTCCAAAAATGACGAAATAACAATAGCTGAAGGTCTGGCACGATTAGCCTCACGAAGTAAAGGTAAGCCTTCAGCAATTCGCCCACGGGCATTCGTTGCATTAGTCGACATTTCATCCAACCCAAGCCGGTGATATTCATAAAAATAATTCCTGTATTTTTTAAATGCTTCGTCCAACAAATTATTGATTAATGCATATCGGTTTTTTGTACTTTCAAAAGCTTTCCAACCCTTACCTAAATCAGCACCCTGAGCTGCATTTACAATACTTTCGGCAGACTGGAAAAAAGGACTTCCACCCAATCGGGAATAGGAATCCATATCATAACCAATTATTATGTAAACGTAATATGCCAAAACTGCCGTAAGGTTGTTATTAATGGTATTCGCATTAATTTCAAGCTGGTCAAACTCCTTGTAATTAAAGGTGAAATCATTGTCTTTATAATTGAAAAGTGGAGAATTATAAGTTGAATTAAAAACTGGTCGGCGCGACTGAACCTGAATTTCAGCAGTGAATACGTCATTTTCAACTTTTTTTACAATAATGTTCATGGTACATTCAATCCGTTCAGAATTTGCATAAGTTAGCTCGCTCCATTTTCGGTTATTAATCAATTCACTTAGAGATTTTTGCAAGGTATTAAAAACAGATTTATTCGTTCCCTGAACCTGATCTGAATTTATACTAACTGTACAGTTAAGTTCCTGAGCCTGAAGCACAAAAAACATCATTATAAATGACAATACAACACCAATTTTTTTCATTATCATGAATTTATAAATTCAATAATCTCATTTACAATATCTTCTGCAACTTCTGTTTTGCTCTTAAGGTCGAACATTTTTTTATCACCCGACCGAAAAAGGATACTTATTTTATTCGTATCAAAGCCAAAACCAGCATTTTCATCTTTAAGCGAATTCAATACAATAAAATCCAGGTTTTTCTTTTCAAGTTTTGCCTTAGCATTTACTTCTTCATCATTCGTTTCGAGGGCAAAACCCACCAAAAACTGACTTTCCATCTTCATTTCACCCAGCGAAGCCGCAATATCCTTCGTGGGTTTTAATTCTAATGTAAGATTTTCCTTTCCCCGTTTCATTTTTTGATCAGATGCTTCGGATGGTGTAAAATCAGCCACTGCAGCACAAAGTATTGCACCATCAACCGAATAAAAATGTTCAGTTGCAGCTTCGTACATTTCGTCAGCCGATTCCACATCAATACGTTCTATATTGGGATGAATAGTCTTGAGTTGCACTGGCCCTGAAATCAGACATACATTAGCACCTCTTGATGCAAGTACCTCAGACAGAGCAAATCCCATCTTTCCGGTTGAGTAGTTTCCTACAAAACGTACAGGATCAATCTTTTCGTATGTGGGACCGGCAGTAATTAGTATATTTTTTCCTTTCAAAGGTTTTTCATTGAAGAAATCATTCAGAAAAGCCACAATTTTTTCTGGGTCTTCCATCCTACCCTTTCCTTCCAATCCGCTGGCTAATTCTCCGGTTCCTGGCTCAATTATCTGATTTCCAATCGATTTTAGTAATTCAATATTTTTCTGGGTGGCAGGATGTGCAAACATATCTAAATCCATTGCAGGTGCAACAAAAACCGGACATTTAGCAGATAAATACGTGGTAAGCAACAAATTATCTGCGACTCCTGAAGCCATTTTAGCCATGGTGTTGGCAGTAGCCGGAGCTATCAGATATATATCTGCCCATAAACCCAAATCAACATGACTATTCCAATTTCCGTTGGTTGGGTCGAAAAAGTCAACCAAAATCGGATTTTTTGCAAGCGTAGCTAAAGTAAGCGGAGTAATAAATTCTTTTGCCAAATCGGTCATAATAACCTTTATTTCAGCACCTTCCTTAATCAGTAACCGAATTAATTGTGCCGATTTATAAGCTGCTATACTTCCTGTAACTCCCAAAATTATTTTTTTCCCTTTTAATGCCATTGTTTATCTGATGTATTAATTCTGATTTACAAAAATACAAAAATGAATTGAACTGAGCATAAACAAAAAAAGATAAAAGAATAAAGCGTTTTAATCAACACTGTATTCTTTTATCTAAATTAGCTATAAATACCTGATATACTGATTATTTCAGTTTATCTTTAATAGGATTTTTGTAATATACTTTATCTTCAATAAACTCCTGAGTTGCAATAAGAGTTGCTTTTGGAAGCTTTTCGTAATAGCGAGAGATTTCAATTTGCTCTCTGTTTTCAAAAACTTCTTCTATATTTTCATTGAATGAAGCAAACTCCAGAAGTTTTTTATCAAGTTCTGATTTAATTTCTACACTGATTTGATTTGAACGTTTTGCGATAATTTTCACTGTTTCATACACATTACCAACGTTTGCGCTTAATTGATTCATATCTCGCGAAATGGTGTTCAGAGGAGCATTTACTTTTTTGTAGTCCATATTTATAAAATTTATTCTTTCACAATTCTTTTTGATTCGTTGAAAATCCGGTCTGCTTGTTTTCGGAATTTTCCGGTGGGATACTCATTAATATAATTATAATATTCATCAATTGTACTCCGATATCTGTCACTTTTTTTCTCTTCTACACTCTGAACGGCCAACTCATATTTCGAGTCTAATATCAACAACATCAACTCTTCACGATATGCTGTGGAAGGATATTTCCTCAAAGCGTTTTGAGCAGTTATTACTGCTGATTCATAATTATTTCCCAGATAATTACCCAGATTGTAATACAATTTTGAATTCAGGTACGATTTGTATGCCAACTTGTTAGTAAGTTCATCGAGCAATTTATTAGCTTCAGGAACACGTTCGCTTTCAGGGTATACATCAATAAATTCCTGCAATGCAGAAATAGCACTATAAGTTGGAGTCTGATCCAATCTGGCATCAGGTGAGTCGAGGTAATAACAATACCCTATCATATACTTTGACTCAATCACGTATTTCCCTTTAGGATAGGTCTTTACATAGGTTTTATAATACTCGCTTGCTGAATAATAATCTTTTTGACCAATATAGGATTTTGCCAGATAATTCAACACAGTTTCCGAACGATCGGTACCCTTGTAATACGTTGCCACTGCATCGAACAAGGTTGAAGCTCTCATAAAATCTCCTTTATCGAAATACTCAACAGCCTTGTTGTATTTTAATTCAGCATCATCAGATTTGAGCAAACTTTGGTACTCGCCACACGAAACCAAGGCTAGAAACGTAAGTAAAAGGAGAAATTTGTTTGTCTTCATATTAAAAATAGCGTGCAAAATTAGTTATTTAATCAGTAATAAAAAAATGAATTGATTTACTTTAACAAAACAATGGTTTATTACTCATTTCTTGAGAGTTATTTATTTATATACTTCTTAAAACCTTCTGTATAAATTACCTTATGTTTACCATCTTTATCGGCATAAATCAAGTAACATTCCACACCGGGCAATTTTTTACAAACTTTCAATGCGCTGTCAACACCGAGCACCATAAACGGTGTATCATAAGCATCGGCAATGATAGCTTTTGGAGCAATTATGGTTACACTAAGCAATTTATTATCAACCGGATACCCTGTATGAGGATTAATTATATGTGAATATTTTTTATTCCCTTTCATAAAGAATTTACGATAATCACCGGCAGTTGTTACAGCACAATCTGTAATTGAAAGAATCGTCTGCACCTGATTTTCTACACTAGTTGAATCATCGATTGGTTTGTCAATTCCTATTTGCCATTTACGACCATCAGGATTCAACCCTTTACAAGCAATTTCGCCACCAATTTCAATCATATAATTCTTACAATTGTAGTTTTCAAGCAATTGAGCAATCAAATCAGCTGAATATCCCTGTGCTATTGAATTACAATCAATTATCATGCGTGAATCTGCTTTAATCAACTTGTGATTCTCAATTTTCACTTTTTTATAACCAATGTACGGTAAAAAATCAGCTACAACAGGTAGTTTGCTGTGATCGCTGTTTCCGAATGCAAAACCCCACGCTTTAACCAATGGACCAACTGTAATGTCGATAGCTCCATTGGTATTGTCAGCTGCTTCTTTTGCTGCATTGAACATAGTTTCAAAATACAAATCGGTTCTTACAGTTGTGTCGTTACGGTTTATACGTGAAATAATCGAATTCGGTATGTAGGACGAAAGTGACATATCAAATTCATGTAACAATTTTTCAATTTTTGGCTTAAGATCCACACCATCAGGTTGCTGATATATAGCAGAATATGTTGTACCCTGAGCTTCACCCTGATTGTGAATATAAGCTGCATTGCTTTGCTCGTCAATAGTTTTGTTCTCGTGCCAGATATGAATGGTCATCGCCACAATTAAGAGCAAAACTCCGCTGGAAATAGTAATAAATGCTTTTTTTTTCATTGTGAAATAGATTTTAGTTTTATTGTAATGAAGTAAATTAGATTTCAAATAACAATCGCTGACCACGTACACTCTCATCAAATGTTCCAGCATTGTAAACCAGCTGACCATTCACCCATGTTTTTTGAACCTTGGAATCAAATGACGTTCCTTCAAACGGCGACCAGCCACATTTATAAAGTATGTTCTCGGGTGCTACAGTCCACGATTTATTTAAATCAACCAACACTAAATCAGCAAAATATCCCGGACGAATATATCCACGTTTTTCAATCCGGAATAAATCTGAAGGAGCATGACACATTTTCTCAATCACTTTTTCAAGGGTAAATACACCTTGTCTGACTAATTGTAACATAGCTACAAGCGAATGTTGTACAAGTGGGCCTCCTGAAGCTGCTGTCAGACAGGAACCTTCTTTTTCAGCCAGCAGATGTGGTGCATGATCGGTTGCAATCAAGTCAATTTTATTGTTTTTTACTGCTTCAATCAATGCAAGTCTATCAGATTCAGCTTTGATAGCCGGATTCCATTTTATACGGTTACCATAGCGTTCATAATCTGCATCATTAAACCAAAGGTGATGAACACAAACTTCTGCTGTAATCCGTTTATCTTTCAATTGTTTATCATTCGTAAAAAGCGACATCTCTTTTTCAGAAGACAAATGAAAAACATGCAGACGTGAGTTATATTTGGTTGCCAATTCCACTGCATAGGATGATGAACGATAGCAAGCTTCGGCATTACGTATAAGTGGGTGATATTTTATAGGAATATCTTCTCCAAGAAGATATTTATAGTGCTGAATATTAGCTTGTATGGTAGCTTCATCTTCGCAATGAGTAACAATGAGTAAAGGTACTTCGGAGAAAACCTGATTCAAGGTTTTTTGATTGTCAACCAGCATATTTCCTGTCGAAGAACCCATAAACATTTTCAGTCCGGCAACATTGCGTGGATTTACCCGCTTCAGTTCATCAATATTATCATTTGTAACACCCATTAAAAACGAGTAGTTTGCAAAAGACTTTTCGGATGCTATACTGTATTTTTGTTCAAGAAGGTCAATAGTTGTTGTCTGTGGTTTGGTATTTGGCATTTCGAAGTAGGAAGTAATACCACCTGCAACTGCTGCTCTACTTTCCGAAAAGATGTCTCCTTTATGGGTTAGTCCGGGTTCACGAAAATGCACCTGATCGTCAATTATTCCGGGAATAAGTAACAAGCCAGTTGCGTCAATTTCAGTATAATTACTTTCCGGGAATTCTTCAATATTATTCTCAAAAACAGCTTTTATTCGTTTTTCGTCAATCAATACTGAACCCTGAAAAGTTCTCCCTTCATTTACTATCGTGGCGTTTTTGATTAATTGCATCATCTCAATTTTCAATTGATTAATTTCCAATTTTCAATTACAAATTATAGAAAAACTGTAATTAGGAATTATTGAATTGGAAATTTCATTTATTTTTTCTGTGGATATTTACGAAACCAACTGCTCCACTTTAATTGAATCACACCAAAAAAAGCTTCTCCAAAAATACCACCACTCATTTTGGACGTTCCCAATTCTCTATTCACAAAAATAACCGGCACTTCTTTTACATTAAAACCGCACATAAAAGCTGTGTATTTCATCTCTACCTGAAAAGCATAACCTTTAAAACGGATTCTATCTAATTCAATGGTTTCCAACACTTCACGACGATAACATTTGAAGCCTGCAGTTGTATCAGCAATTTTCACGCCTAATATAAACCGAACATATTTTGATGCAAAATACGACATCAAAACCCTTCCTATTGGCCAGTTAACGACATTCACACCCGACACATAACGAGATCCAATTGCCACATCAGCACCCCGATTTGCACAAGCATCATAAAGTCGGTTTAAATCAGTCGGATTATGCGAAAAATCAGCATCCATTTCAAAAATGTAGCTGTAAGTATGTTTTAAAGCCCATTTAAAACCGGTGATATACGCTGTGCCCAATCCTAGTTTACCCTTTCGCTCAAGGATAAATAATTGTTCAGGAAATTCTATTTGTAAATTTTTCACAATGTCAGCTGTACCATCGGGCGAGCCATCTTCAATAACCAAAACATGAAAAGGTGTTGGTTGATTGAAAACAGCACGGATTATGTTTTCAATATTTTCCTTTTCGTTGTAGGTTGGAATAATAACCAGGTTTTCGGACATGCTTTTTTAGTTGATAGTTAATAGCATTACAGATTGGGAATTCCAATCTAAAAATAAAATGAAACAAAAGAAAAGAGAATGGAACGCTGATTTACACTGATATAACGGATAAAAAAACGGATTAGAAATACCGATTAATCGGTATTGATTAAAGAGCAAAATCAAAAATGCTTGCATTTTAATAATCCGTTTAAAATCAGCTGAAACCGCGAAAATCAGCGTTCTATTCATCATTTGTTTCTTAAGAGTTGACAGCTTTTTCTAAAAATCAAAATATATACATTTTAGATGGACTAAATCGTTCTAGTGTAACGACTTCCAAATCTTTACCAATTTCAATTTTTTTCTCAGACAAATGATTATTTACTGTTTCGAAAGCAACTTCAGGTGAATTATTTTCTCTGCTTAAGTGACAAAGAAAAACATGCTGAAGTTTATCGGAGTATTTTTCGGCAAGAAAAGCTGCAGCCTCAATGTTGCTCAAATGTCCAGTTTTGGCTGTTATCCTGTTTTTAAGATGATATGGGTACTGTCCTTCAGCAAGCATTTTCACATCATAATTTGCTTCCAATACCATATAATCAGCCTGCTCTAAATGCTGGGCTACCTCAGGATTTATATATCCTACGTCTGTTGCAAAGGTAAATCTTTTTTCTTGATATTCAATGGTATAGCCTACACAGTCGGTTGCATCGTGGGAAACATGAAATGCTGTTATTTTGAAATCTCCAATCTGTAGAGTCTCATCTTTCTCGATAAACTTCTTACTTGTAATAAGTTTTTCGGTAACTGCATAACTCCGATCGATTCCCTCGTGAACTTTCCGGGTAGTATAAATTGGAACATGGTGCTTCTCACCTATTGTGCCCACTGCTTTAATATGGTCGGCATGATCGTGCGTAACAAAAACTCCATGAATATATTGAAAATCCAATCCCATGTTTCGCAGGTACTTACGGATATTCCGAACTCCAATTCCGGCATCAATGAGCAAACCACAACTGGCATTACCAATGAAATAACAATTACCGCTACTGCCACTGCCGAAACTTTGAAACCGCAATCTATCCATCTATTTTATTTTAGTCCACAAAATTAAAGTTTATAATCCAAGTAAAATTACGATTATTCGGAAATAAAGTTAAGTACAGCAAACAGGTTAGTTAATCATATCTAATTCAAAATGAGTTTTCTTGAATTATGTACACAAAACAAACGAAATCATTCTGATATTATTTCTTTTGTAGAAAATTCAATTCAACATTTCTCAATTCTTTCTGTTTGTTGGATAATAGTTTTTTGTATTCAATATTCCGGAGTTCATAGTCTAAAATCTGAGGACTCAGAATCTTTCGCTGATCTTCATTTTCAGCCTGATCAAATCTAAATCTTAATTCAGCGAGTTCTTTTTGTTTGCTTTTATAATCAGAATTTAACTTTGTAAGCTCATACCATAGTTTTAATGCATCTGGATTTTTAAACTGATCAACTGAATTATAAACAATTGTATCATTTACAATAAATTCCATTTGCTTTTGCGATTCAGAATTAAGAATTTCACTTCCTGAATCACTTATATCAGATTTGTTAACTGAAATTTTTCGGTACGATTTAAGTTGAGCCAAACTTCTAAGCAATTCTTTATTATCAGTTCTCACTATGGTTCGGGTTGTGTTGGGTACAAATTCATAAATCATTACCTTTCCAGCCGGTTGATTACGGTCGGTTGCAAACCATCCTATTTTATTTTGCTCATCAATTACCATCATATAATCATTAGCAAATGAATTAAAAGGAAAACCAACGTTTTCGGGGGGTAAATAGGAGTTTGTAGCTGGATTATAGCGCGTTACAAATAAATCGTAACCACCAATCGAATTTTCCCCATCTGATGCAAAATAAACCGTTACTCCATCAAGCAGTAAAAACGGATAGTTTTCATTTGCTGAAGTATTGATAACATCAGAAATAGATTGTGGTTTCGACCATCCATCAAGTAATTTAAATGATGTAAAAATATTCATTTGACCCTGAATGGAATCTGAGTAGTACATACGATCCTGTCGTTGGGTGAGATATTTAATTTTATCAGCTTTTCGGTGACGTGGCATATTTATTATTTCCTGACTAAGGGAACCTAGTTCACTGTTAAATTTGTAAAATCTCAGAAATTCATTTTTATTAGTCTGAACACTATCAATAATAGAAATATCCTCAACTTTGTTAATTAAACGTGCGGCATTAGTCGATTTATGGAGTTTTCGTAAAAGTTCAATGCGTTTTGTATCAGTAGAATCAAGACTATTTATATAATTTTGATAGGCCATTGCAGATTCATCAAATCGATAGGATTTAAAGTATAACTCACCAAGATACAAATCTTTCTGTGGCATTTTTTGACCACTCAATTCGAAATGAAGTATAGCCTGATTAGCATCTTTCATTTCATAACAGCAAACGGCATAACGAAAATTATAAATTGGATCTGCTGATTTTTTACGAAGCAAATTTTCATAATAAACCTTAGCTTTGAGGTATTGTTTATTGTTGAAATATTGTTCACCAACATCTACTTTTCGAGCAAATAGGCTTACAGAAAGGATTACAAAGAATAGAAATACTTTTAAACGCATTGAAATTGAAGTTCAAAAAATGAGACACAAAAATACAACTAATTTAGACAATAAAATAGCATTAAAAAGAAATTTGGCATACTGAATCATAAATTAGAAAATTGTTTATCCTAAGATTTCATCAATTTAACTATATTTATGGTCATAATTTTGAATCTCATGCTCAGCACTAAAAATTTATACTATTATGAAAAAAAAGGCTTTCAAATCAAATAAATGTAAAAATATTTAATTAATTTTGTTGCGATAAATAAAAAATTTAAATTACCTCATTCATTAAAAAATCTATCCTTTTCCTTTTACCGACAACAGTTATCAGCCTTGGAGTGCAGAAGTATGTTCCTTTCCCTACTGAAAATGCACAGTGGAATGTGCATTGTAAAGGTTCAGTAATCACGCGAACAATGCTAATCACTTCTCAGAATACCGTTAATCTGACTCAGTACGATAAAGGTTTGTACCTCTACCGTATTTCTGCCAATGGTTTATTACTGAAAGCCGGAAAGATAGTGAAGAAATAATTAAACTTAAAAAAAATATATTACGAAACGGATTATTCAATCTTGTTGAGCAAGAAAAGTAGATTTTTTGCGAAATTTCCAAAACAAAAACAAAGTGAATATAAAATTCATACATTATATTTATAAACTCTTGTTTGTCAATGTACAAGAGTTTTTCTATTCTTTAAATCTGAAGTATATTTTACAATTTAAAAAAATATAATTCGATTCAGTTAACTACATAAACTTACAGGGTATTTTTCATATCTATACAATTTATTCTGATATACATATCAAGAGCATGACTAAAATAATTTACAAAATCAGACCATATTAATTACAAACTAATCTTTTTGTAGAATCAATTATATATCTTTGTAGTCTGAAAATCATATCTATTTTACTTTGAAAGAAATTTTTTATAAAATGCAAGAAATCCCCGAAAAGAAAAGAAGAAACAGACGCAGCAAACAAACAATTGAAAGAGAAGTGTTAAACGCTGTATCTTCTCTGATTGAAGAAGTTGGATTTGCAAATGTTACATTAACGGGGGTTGCTCAACGTGCACAAATTGAAGCAACTGTTTTTTACAGACGGTATGCAAATCTCGAAGAATTATTTGATCAATATACCCGTAAATACGATTACTGGCTAGGAAATCTCGCCGAATTAATGCCAACCGACCTGAATGATGAAGAATCATTCAAATGGATACTTCAAAACCTAATCATTGCCTTATACAAGAATAAAGGCATGCAGGAACTTCTGATTTGGGAATTATCCAATAATAACGCTGTCACCCGAAGAACGGCAACTTTGCGAGAATTAGTAAATGAACCACTTATACGTCTGCTTGAATACCGTTTTAAAGATTCGGGTATTGATATGAACGTTATTTGCGCACTGATAATTTCAGGTATCTATTACCTCATTTTACACCGAAACATCTCCAGATTCTGTGATGTAGATTTTTCTACAAAAAAAGGAAAAGATCGTTTAAATTCAGCTGTAAATCAATTAGTATCAATTCTTTTTAGTGAATTAAAACGACAACAGCAATTGCTTGAAATAGCTGATAAACTAAGAGCTGAAGGAATTAGTGAAGATATTATCAATAAGTGTTTTTACCAATCAAAACAGAACTTGCCATTTTCATAATTCTAACTTCCAACTGACTAATACTTATTATCAAGTCTCCTGAACTTATTATTCGTGAGACTTTTTTTTAAACCCTAATACAACGCCAATTGTATTTGTATTTTAAGCTATTACACAAACTAAATTTTTAATGGATAAAATACAACTAATTAGCACATTAAGAAGATTAACATGTTTTATATACAAAATATATTGTTTATAAATACATAAGCAGTATCTTTGTACCGTAATTAATAGAAAATTAAAAAATAAAGTTTCTATCTTTTTGAATTAATTAATATAAATTTAAAACTCAGGCAAGTTCCTAAGGTGAAGATAGAAATAGTGAAGATAGCTTTTTCCATTCTATATCTTAATCTTTAACTAGCTTAATAGGAAAAAGTAGCTCTAAGCATCTGTCTGTCTTTATTAAATTTTTAGAAAAGACCTTTCCTTTTTGGAAAGGTCTTTTTTGTAAATTTCAGTGAAAATAATTAAGAAAAACGGGAGCTACATCTCTGTATTTTCTGCACTGTTGTTGCACAACCACAAGACCTCTCGGGATAAGATAATAAACTTTCGCTGCGTTCTGCCTGATTTACTCATTTGAGTTACGGTTGAATTTCGGGCGTTCCCAATCCAGGGCTCGGTTACCCTCTCTATTGAGCCTTATATCAGATTTCTGTTCGTCAGAACCTCAGATTTGCAAATGACTTCTTTCGGATTTGCTGTCACCCGCAACACCCTTGTCAATCGCTAATGTTTCCTATCAACTCTGCACATACAGGAACTTGGATCCTGTTAGCTTAATACCATGCCCGACATACTAAAAAATGCGCCTCCTGAACCGGAAGACGCATTTATTATAAACTCCTAAGAAACAAATGATTAATAGAACGCAGATTTTCGCGGTTTAAGCTGATCGAAGATGCCGACTTGACGGTATTTTAAACGGATTATAAAAATGCAAGCATTTTTGATTTTGCTCTTTAATCAATACCGATTTATCGGTATTTCTAATCCGTTTTTTTTATCCGTTATATC
>JBAXMR010000081.1:0-22791 GCA_037134195.1 Paludibacter sp.
TAAAAAAAATCCAATTACACTAATTGGACTATTTTATAAATACATTTGGTATTACGCATACAGCTGAGTTCGCTGTTTACAAAACCAAATTTAGTACGCTGAGCCTGTTGTTTATCCGAATTTGGATTAGCAGGAGCTCTGAAAACTTTGAGGATACTTCTTCCATCTTTTGTTGTGGCAGCAACTGCGCTGCCGTGACGACCGGAAATTGTTCCGAACGTGGTTGAATTAAATGTTGCCATTTGAGTTGAATTTTAAAATGTTTATATTGTTGTTCATTTGAACGATTTTTTTAATTGATTTTTTTTGAAAATCATGTACCTTGATACATGGAGAATCTATGGAGCATCCATGGAGGATGACCGGAGAATAAACGGAGGTGCACGACCTGCAAAATCACTAACTAATTGATTAAAAAAACTACTGTTTGCCATGATAAATTTTGTATTGAAAATTCGTTGTTTGTGAATGACAATGCAAAAGTAAAGGGCAGAAAAGGGGGTTGGGTCACCTTTAGGGTTACCCAAAATGTATAAATCGGCGAAAGTTTAACAAAAAAGACGCGTTGTTAGCGCGTCTTTTAAAATGGGTAGGAATTATTATCTCTTTTGTGGCTTGTATTTTGAATATAACATATAGACCCAAGGCTTCATCGTTGGGCTAGCATATAAATGGCTTTCAGACAACATATAACATTCAGTATCTTAAATGTTGTATGCTAACCAAGCACAATAAATTTTTGAATTAAACTGAAATTTCTAAGCACATGACAAAAATTTATATATAAAAATAGGACGCAGATTTTCGCTGATTAGACGGATTTAAAACGGGTTAAAATATCGTTAAACCGATATGATTTTTAGAGTTGCAGCTAAATCTTATCTTGCTTGCAAGATTAAATCCGAAATAAATCCTTATTTAAAGTAAAATTATCAGTTTAATTATGCTAAATATATGTAAATAAGAGCTCTATTTTTCGTCATGTACTAAACTGAAATTTGTATTTAATCAAGATTCAGCCATATCGTTTGAGATTTTTTGAGAGATAGATTTTAATCCCAGGTCATCGAAATGTTGTTTGATGTATTCCAAATCTTTTATGGCAGACTTTTTATTTTTATCGTTTTCGAGCCCTTTGAGTGGGTCGGCCAATGTTTTGTAGATATTACTTTCGTTCTTTCCAGTAAGAAAATGAATAAAACGTGCTTTAACGGTTCTGTCGATTGTGGTTGTATTCTTATCAATTTCATTTAGCAAATAATACATTGCCAACACCTGCCTACGGGTTGAAAATTCTGGATTTTTGATTTGCATTTCTAATTCAAAATCAGAATTATCTTTCCCTACAAGTGACTGCTTATTTTGATCTTTATCAGAGTCTGGGTTTTCTATAGTATTTTCAGTTTGATATTTGATAATTTCGATCGCTTTATTACAATTTTCTTTGAATTGTAAGTTGGGGTAATAATTATCAGGATCTACACCTATAATAAGGCAAAACATATCTTTTTCAGCAATTATATCATGAAGAAAATTGTTCTTTTCAATTAAATTTGATTTTTCCTTTAATTGATTATATACAAATGTAAAGTCAAAATCAAGACTTAAGTCATCATCATAAACTTCAGCAATTTGATATAAACAATCAGACTGAAAACTTGTATATACTTTATTTAAAGAAACATACAGTTCATTTATAACTCTCAATAGGTAAGTAGAATCGCCCTCTAATTTTAATATCTCTGTTTTATAATCTTGTAATTTCACATACCATCCATCATTATTTGAACAATCAAAAAAATCAAAGGATTTGTGCAGAGAATCCACTAAAGTTGCTTCTATGATATTACTAATCAATTCTGCACCATGTTCTTTCAAATCTTTCTCGCACAAGGGTAAAGTTTCAAATTTACAATCTCTTCTGTTTATATATTTCTTATCATTTTCATCAAACCAATATCTTGAAAGTATATCTTCAAAACGTTCCATAACTTCAATTAAATTGTGATTTAGTTTGTTGTATCTGGTTTTAATTTCAAGGATACTATATTTTTTTTCAGAAGAATAATCATTAATTAATGGTTCTGGAAGGTTTGGGTCTTGTAATTTGGTCATATAAAATTGAATAAGTTAATGCAAAAGTAATACTTTGAATTAAATATTAAGACCATATTGTCTAAAAGTTTTTTGTTATTTTCTTTTTATCTCCAGACATAGAAAAGGATGCACTTAGGATTGTTTATTTTTGGATTAAGAGCAGGGGATACCCTGATCTTTTGTGTATAAATAAACTAATGGAACTATTATTCCTAAAAATTATGAAATCTTACAATTTAATTAAAATCATGAAGAAATTTCCATATGCTTTTTATTTTCTATTAGTAATACCATTTTTTCAACTCACCGCTCAACCTTTAATTCCTGATTATTTAAATCCTGACAAATCAATTGAAGTACGAATAGAAAATGCATTGTCATTGATGACATTAGAAGAAAAGGTGGCATTATGTCATGCGCAGTCACAATTTAGTTCAGCAGGAGTTCCACGATTAGGTATTCCTGAAATAAATTATTCGGATGGTCCAAACGGTGTGCGAGAGGAGCTGATGAACAATTCGTATGCTCATGCAAATTGGAGAAATGATTCATGTACAGGATTTCCGGCATTAACATGTTTATCGGCAACATTTAATCCGCTTATAGCTTATGACTATGGTGTAGCAATGGGCGAAGAGGCACTATATAGAAAAAAAGATGTTTTATTAAGTCCGGGAGTAAATATTTTCCGTACACCTATGAATGGACGAAATTTTGAATTTATGGGTGAAGACCCATTTCTTACCGGACAAATGGCAGTACCGGTAATAAAAGGTATTCAATCAAATGGCGTGGCAGCTTGTGTGAAGTCAGTTGCATTAAGTAATCAGGAAACAAACAGAAAATATATCAATGTCATGGTTAGTGACAGAGCCCTGCATGAAATTTACTTACCTGCTTTTAAAACAGCTGTTGAAGATGGCAAGTCATGGACAGTCATGGGTTCATATTCCAGACTTCGAGGTCAGTACTGTTGTCAGAATGATCTACTATTAAATAAAATAATAAAGAAAGACTGGAATTTTGATGGAGTAATTCTTGCAGATTGGGGAGGTGTTCATGATACACGTGAGGCAGCATTAAACGGACTTAATGTTGAAATGGGAACTAATACAGATGGTAATTTATCAAAATATGACGATTATAATAATTATAATTTAGGATTCCCATTTCTTAGATTACTAAAAAATGGAGAGATTCCTCTAACTGTTGTTGATGATAAATGTCGCAGGATATTGCGCTTAATAATGCGAACCAGTATGAACCGGAATAGAGGCTTTGGTAGGTTTGTGTGTGAATATCATTCGTCAATAGCCAGAAAAGTAGCTGAAGAAGGTATTGTATTGCTAAAAAACCAAAATAATTTATTACCAATTCAGAAAGGAAAATACCAAAAAATAGCAGTAATTGGCGAAAATGCTATTCGAAATCTTACAGCTGCCGGAGGGTCTTCCGAGTTGAAAGTAAAATATGAGGTTTCTCCTTTAGAAGGTTTAAAAGCAAAGTTCGGAAAAGAGAATATTACTTTTTCCTATGGTTATTCTGCAGGACCAAATACCTGGGGCAAAGTAGTTGATTCAAAACTCGATAAAGATTCATTGTTTAAAGCTGCAGTTGAAACTGCCCGAAATGCAGATATTGTTTTGTTCGTCGGTGGGTTAAATAAAAGTTGGTTTCAGGAATCAGAAGGTTCAGATCGTAAATCATACAATTTACCGTATAACCAAGATGAATTGATAGAAGCAATTCAAAATGTGAATAAAAAAACGGTCGTACTGTTATTAAGTGGTAATGCCGTTGCTATGCCCTGGTTACAGAAAGTATCGGCTCTTTTACAATGCTGGTATATTGGCTCAGAGGCAGGTAATGCCATTGCAAATATAATTTCCGGAGAAATAAACCCATCGGGAAAATTACCATTTTCATTTCCAAAGAAATTAGAAGATAATGGGGCGATGTTCTATGGAAAAAAATCCTATCCGGGAGATTCAGTTGTTCATTATATGGAAGATATTTTGGTGGGTTATCGCTGGTACGATACAAAGAAAATTACGCCACAATTTCCATTTGGTTATGGATTATCTTATACCATTTTTGAATATGGAAAGATAATTACTGATAAGAAAAACTATGAAACCAATGAAACTATTACACTGTCTTTTACTCTCAAAAACACAGGAAAAACAGATGGTGCAGAAGCTACTCAGGTATATGCCACACAGCCTAAGGCCTCGGTTTTACGTCCGGCAAAAGAACTTAAAGCTTTCAGGAAAGTTTTTCTAAAAGCCGGCGAAACTCAAACAGTTGAACAAAAAATAAAAGTAAAAGATCTGGCATTTTATAATGACAGAACACAAGCTTGGACAGTAGAGCCAGGTGAGTTTATACTTCGAAATGCTTCTTCGGCAGCAGATGTAAAAAGTAGCATTAGCATTACAATCTCAAACTAGAATAATCAATTTAATAAAATATCAATTATGAGAAATTCAATTCAAAGGTACCTTTCAGTATCACTATTTATGCTTTCCATGACATTATTGGCAGCAGAAAATCCTGTAAAAATCACAGTTACTGCCGACCATTCTGACTGGGTATATAAGCTGAATGAAAATGTAAAGTTTAAGGTATCGGTAACTCAAAATGGAGTATTACTCAATGATGTAAAAATTAGTTATGAAATTGGTCCGGAAAAAATGACTCCTGTCTTAAAAGAAACAGTCACATTAAAGAATGGTGAAATTGAAATTGATGGAGGTACAATGAAATTGCCCGGTTTTCTTCGTTGTACTGTGAAAGCAAAAATACAGGAAACTAACTTCGAAGGTAAGGCTACTGCAGCATTTAATCCGGAAAAAATTGAACCAACAACCACTTTGCCAACTGACTTTAATCAGTTTTGGGATAATGCGAAGGCAGAAAATGCTAAAATACCATTGGACGCCCAAATGACATTATTAGCCAATAAATGTACAGACAAAGTGAATGTGTATCAAATCAATGTTCAAAACTGTAAAATAGGTATGCGGGTATATGGCATTTTATGTGTACCGAAAGCTCCCGGAAAATATCCGGCTGTATTAGAAGTTCCCGGAGCAGGAGTTAGACCATATAATGGTTATGTAAGTTTAGCTGAGAAAGGTATTATCACATTAATCATTGGTATTCATGGAATTCCCGTTACACTTGATTCCATTGTATATACCAATTTAAGATACGGTGCATTAGATGGTTATCAAACATTCAATATTGACAGTAGGGACGATTATTATTATAAGCATGTGTATTTAGGATGCATTCGTGCCATTGATTTCATAAACACTTTACCTGAATATGATGGTCATTCTCTGGCAGTAGCAGGTGGTAGTCAGGGTGGTGCATTGGCAATTATAACAACGGCTTTAGACATGAGAGTTAAATGTGTTTCGTCATTCTATCCTGCACTGTGTGATGTTACTGGTTATCTGCATGGAAGAGCAGGAGGTTGGCCCCACGCATTCAATAAGCCTTCGTTTATAACCGATCAGAAAGTAGAAACATCAAAGTATTATGATGTGGTAAATTTTGCTAAACAATTGACCGTACCAGGCTTTTATGCATTTGGATTTAATGATGAATCTTGTCCTCCAACGTCAGTTTATGCGGCTTACAATTGTATTAAAGCACCAAAAACCCTACTCATAGTTAAGGAAATGGGACATGCATCCACAACAGAACAACAGAACAAATCAAATGAATTTTTGTACAAACAACTAAATGTAAAATAATATCAGCGAAACGTTGCTATGATAAAAAATAGAGCTTTTATATTCATAATCATTCTTCTACTTTTTCAATATTCATTATTCGCCGTTAAGCATAATAATGCTGCTGAATTAATCTTAAAAGATGGTGACAGAGTAGTTTTTATTGGAAATAGCATTACACATGGCGGTTTGTATCATTTATATATTCAAAGCTATTACCAAACACGTTTCCCTGATAGAAAAATTGAGTTTTATAATTGTGGAATCGGAGGTGATGTAACTACCAATGTATTAAATCGAATAGATTACGATATTCTGCCACATAAACCTACAGTTGCAGTTATAAAACTTGGAATGAATGATGCGGGGAGTACGTTTTACGAGCAGAAACATACTGCCGAAGAGTTGCAAATTGAACAGAACCGTATTGTTGCGAAATATACAAATGAGATGCGGGAGATTATCCGAAGATTAAAAGATAACTGTAATCCTCGATTGTTTTTAATTAAACCAACTCCTTACGATCCAAATTTTAAACAAGCTAATCGAAAGCCATTGATTGGAAAAAATGAAACTATTCGAAAATTGACTTTGGCAGTTGAAGAATTGGCAAAAGAGTCAAATGCAACTGTCGTTGATTTTTACAATCCATTAAATGACCTTAATATCAAACAACAACTTGTTGATTCTACTTTTACGGTAATTGGCAAAGATCGTGTTCATCCCGGATCAATGGGGCATTTAATGATGGCATATCTGTTTCTAAAAACCCAACAAGTACCTGAAATCATATCAAAAGTTGAGATTGATATAAACCATAAAATCAAGTCAAAGTGCGTAAATGCAACATTAACTGATTTGAAAATGGATAAAAACGGTGTTTCCTTTGAATTAGTTGAAAATGCAATTCCTTTTCCAATCAATCAGGATGCAATAGTAGCTTTGAAATATATGCCTGTCAACAAACTTAATAGTGAACTATTTGTTTTGAAAGGAATTGATAAGGGTTTGTATCGGCTGAAAATTGATTCTTCGGATGTTGGAACATTTACTTCCGATGAACTCAATGCAGGAATTAACATGGCGATTTATCCAAATACACCTCAAAACAGACAAGCTCAGGGAGTACTTGTAGTTTTAAAAAAGGCATTCGATAAAAGAGTACGAACAAGAGATTTTCTGGCAGCTAAAATACTGATTTATAAAGCTAAAATTGATGTAACTGATTCTACAAAATTAAAGTCATTTGCAGAATTAAAGCGAAAAGAAAATACATACTATGGTCGAATCATGGATGATTTTATTAAAAATTCAACTAAAATTGATTCTATTGAAACAGAACTTACAGCAAATTTGACAGAAGCAATAGAGTTAAGCAAACCCGTTAAGCACTTATTTGTTTTGATAAAGAATAAATAGTTGTTGTTCTTTGAAGTAACCAATTTTGACCTAATGATAAATAATCTCAAAAAAATCTATTATTGAACTAAATTTAAAAAAAACAATTAGTTTTGTAGGTGAAATAAGCGAACGCTTTTAATATAATAAAATAATCATTTTCGCTTAAGGAACTTCACTTTTTGCTTTTATTATGGAGAAAACCAGTGCAATTACCATCACCCAAATTGAAGGAATAATCTCCAGGATGAAACAGGATGATAAATCTGCAATGGATGAACTGTTTCATTTATACTACCATCGATTATTTCATTTTTCAAAGTCTATTCTTAAAATCGAAAATGAAATTGACGATATACTTCAGGATGTATTTGTGAAAATTTGGCTGAACCGTCATAAAATTGATAATACTGAAACATTCAACGCCTTTATTTACACCATTACAAAAAATGAGGTTTTGAATCTGATCAGAACCAACCTGAGAAATCAAACATTCCGTGATGAACTTTATACTCGTACTGTAGCAGAAGAATATCAAACTCCTAATGAGATAGAGTATAATGAAATCAAAGCCGGAATTGATATGATTGTAGCAAACCTACCCCCAAAAAGACAACAAGTTTTTAATTTAAGTCGTACTGAAAGCCTCTCGAATAAAGAAATTGCACAACAGTTGAATATATCAGAAAAGACCGTTGAAGACCATATTACCCACGCAATAAAACACATAAAAAACTCTATGAAAGAAATGGGACTAATCTCAATTCTTTATTTCTATCTTTTTTTGTGATTTTTTTCTCAATGAGCAGGGGATAATCTTATCTTTTGTGTATTAGCTATACAACATGGAAAAACTATTTAGAAAATATTTGAATGGAACTTGCACAACGGAAGAGTTTTCCGAGGCTTTAGAAGCTTTTTGTGCAGAGAATACAGATATCACAATGTCTGCAGAAATGCTGAAATTGTGGAAAGATACCTTAAATACATCAATCGAAAACAAACTAAACAGTCAGTTGCTTGACAAAATTCATCATCGTATTGCGCTTGAGGAATCAAAAACAGCTGCACGACGATTTAATTTGTACAAAAATTTGTTGAGAGTTGCTGCAGTTTTAATTTTAGGATTGTTTGGAACAACGATTTTATTTTATAATCAACCCCAGAAACAACAATATAGTGATGTTATTGAAACAGTCTCAACTCCTTATGCTGCACGAACAAACTTTAAACTTCCGGATGGATCAGAAATATGGTTAAACTCAGGTTCAACCATTTCATTCCCTAAGCAATTTAGAAAAGAACGTAATGTTGAGTTAGTAGGTCAGGCATTTTTCAAGGTTGTTAAAGATGGTAAACATTTTGTTGTCAAAACGAGTTCAGGAAGTGTTGAAGTAATGGGTACTTCGTTTGATGTAAAGGCTTATAAAGATGAAAACTTCCAAACAACACTAGTTGAAGGATCTGTAAAAATAAAAAATAATCTGAATCAGGTTGCCATGTTGAAACCCGGTCAACAATCAATAATAACCCCAAGTAGCGATTTATTAATAAGTGATGTAAATACAAATCTTTCTACTTCCTGGAAAGAAGGTAAATTGATTTTTGTAAAAGAACCATTTCAAAATGTAGCGAAATCACTCGAAAGGTGGTATAACCTTAAAATTGAATTACATGGTGAACAATTGAAAACACTTGGTTACACTGGAACAATTGAAATGGAAACTTTAGGTGAACTACTTGAACTAATAAACACCACAACTCCTATTAACTATAATTTCAATAAAAATACCAGAGTTCTTCAGATTTCGTGGAAAGAAAACTCAACGAAGAATTAAGGTTAAAATCATAACTAAACAAGCAAACATTAGAAGAAATAAAGGTAAGAATGGCCACTTTAACTCTTTATTCTCTTTTTGTTCAATAACCAAATCAATTAAATCTAAAATCATGAGTAAATTGCTATTTAAACATGGCAACAAGCCATTTATATGTCTTGTTTTTAGAAAGAGAGTTTACCCTATTCTTGTTCTAATAATCTCACTATTAAGTTTTTTCCCAACGTCAACTTATTCTCAGACCACAAAGTTGACTTTAAACATGAAAAACACATCGTTACAAAGTGTTCTTAAGGCGATTGAAAATAAAAGTGATTATAAGTTTTTTTACAACGAGAAAGTGGATGTGAAAAAACTGGTTTCAATCGATGTAAAACAAAAATCTATTCCCGAGATACTTGATATATTGTTTGTCAATTCCACCATTAAGTATAAAATTCTGGGTCTACAAATAGCTTTGTACGATAAAGCGGAGATGGAACCTTTACAGAAAGAACCTCAGCGAAAAAAAATATCCGGTAAAGTAACAGATACGTCAGGAGCTTTACTTCCTGGCGTTTCTGTTTTAATAAGGTCAACAAAGGTAGTTGTAGTTACTGATGGGAATGGTTATTATTCATTGGAAAACGTTCCTGAAAATGCTATCTTGCAGTTTTCATTCATTGGAATGAAAACACATGAAGAGAAAATTGCCGGCAGAAAAGAAATCAATGTATCCTTAGAAGATGGAAGTGTAGTGTTGGACGAAGTTGTAGCAATTGGTTATGGAACAGCCCGAAAGAAAGATTTGATTGGCTCTGTATCCTCGGTAAGTGGTAAATCACTTCGCGATATTCCGGTTTCTTCAGCAGCCGAAGCAATTGTTGGTCGTCTTGCTGGAGTACAAGTGACAAAAACTGAAGGTTCTCCCGATGCTGAAATGAAAATTCGTATACGTGGCGGTGGTTCTCTTACACAAGATAATTCACCGCTTTATATTGTTGATGGTTTTCCCGTTAATACAATCAATGACATCGCTCCTACGGATATTGCCACAATTGATGTTTTAAAGGATGCTTCTTCCACAGCCATTTATGGTGCCCGTGGTGCAAACGGTGTTATTCTTATTACAACTAAAAGCGGTTTTGAAGGAAAAGCAAAAGTAAGCTACAATATGTATTATGGGATGAAACAAATTGCGAAAACACTCGATGTGCTTAATCCGTATGAATATGTATTATATCAAAGAGAACTTACCCAGGATCTTTACTTTGACCGGTATTTTGGAGCAGGTGTGGATATGGATTTATATAAACATATGGCTGGTACCAATTGGCAGAATGAGGTATTTGGAAGAACAGGTACCAGCATGTATCATAACCTTTCAGTTACCGGTGGTTCTAAAACATCAAAATACAATATTAGTCTTACGCAGAATGATGATAAGGAAATTATGTTGGGTAATTCCACTTCCAGAACAAATTTTACAGCAAAAACAATAAATAAAATAAATGATTGGTTAACGCTGGATCTCAATACAAGAATGTCAGATGCTAACATTGCTGGAGCAGGGACTTCAGCAAATGGTAGATTAGCAGATGCTATTCAATATAGGCCTATTAATGGATTAATGGAATATGTCGATTACAGTTTAACTACTACCGATTATGAAGCAGCCTCACAGTATGTATTAAATCCGGTTAAACAAACCAATGATGATTATCGCCGTTCAAATAACCTTACATTTAATTTCAACGCAGCAGCAACTATACAATTCACTAAAGAGTTGAACTATCGTTTTGAATATGGAACACAATATGGTACCCTTTCTAATAATAGATTTTATGGAATCAACACTTGGAACGTTTTCAATTATGGTGGACAACCACTTGCATCTACAGAAGTATTAACATCAAAAAGTTACAGACTTGCTAACACCTTAAATTTTATCAAAAGAGATTTTCTTCCGGGAAGTAGTGTTAATGCCATGATTGGTGAAGAATTGAATTCTTACAAAACGTTAGATATTACCAGCTCTGCTAAATACTTTCCCAAATATATTGATCCGGTTAGTGCTTTGAGTATGATGAATCTCGGGACACCTGATCCAATCTTAACAGCCGATAATCCTGATGTAAAAACGTCTTCTTTCTTTGGACGTGTAATGTACGATTTCAAGGGTAAATATCTTGCAACAGCTACATTTCGTGCAGATGGTTCTAGTAAATTTGCTCCGGGGAATCAGTGGGGTTTATTCCCATCATTAGGTTTGGCATGGCGTATGTCGGATGAAGATTTACTAAAAGTAGCTAAAGATAATTGGTTGAATGATTTGAAATTTAGAGCCAGTTTTGGAGAATCAGGGAATAACCGAATTACAGATAATGCCTGGCAAAAAGTATTTTACACTAAAACTGACACATGGTTTGCAAGTGGCAATGAGACCTCTCCTACAACTCTACTTACACCAATACCTACACTCTCTAACCCTGAACTTAAATGGGAAACAACTATTACGCGAAATATTGGACTTGATTTTAGTGTCTTTAATCAACGTTTATCTGGATCTGTAGAAGTTTATCAAAACACAACGAAAGATCTATTAATTTCGGCGACTGTACCTTCGAGTACTGGATATACCAATCAATGGCAAAATATAGGTCAAACATCCAATAAAGGGCTTGAATTTGTGCTGAATGGTGTGCTTATCGATAAAAAGGATTTTCGATTATCCGCCTCCTTCAATATAGCATTTAACCAAAACAGAATTGATAAATTGGGTGATACTAAACAATGGGAGCAATCATCAAACTGGACAGGTGCAGGTGGTCCAACCGGTGATTACCTCATAAAAGAAGGTGGTTCTATCGGGCAAATGTATGGGTATGTGACTGATGGCATGTATTCTTTCGATGATTTTACATACTCAAATGGCGTATATACTATTAAACCAGGCGTTCCAGATGACCGTGCATTAATAGGACCCTTAACCAACCGTTTCGAACCAGGGATGTTGAAATTGAAAGACCAAAATGGTGATGGAATAGTTGATATAAAAGACAAGGTAATAATTGGAAATGCAAATCCGATACATACCGGTGGTTTTAATCTCACTGCACAATACAAAGGTTTTGATTTATCAGCCTTTTTTAATTGGGTGTATGGTAATAATATATATAATGCAAATAAACTTCAATTTACAACCGAACTCGCTTCCCGAACTTACAGAAATATACTGAATATTATGAATTCAGATAACCGCTTTATGTATATTAATCGGGAAACAGGTCAAATAGTAAGCGATCCTGTTCAATTAGCTACAATGAATAAAAATGCCACTATTTGGTCAGCCGATATGATGCATGTTCCACTACATTCATGGGCAGTTGAAGATGGTTCGTTTCTGCGATTTAATAATTTGACAATAGGTTACTCACTGCCAAAAAGTATTCTAAAAACATTAAAATTAACTCAACTACGTTTTTATGGTACTTTATATAACATTATAACCTGGACAAATTATACAGGCTATGACCCTGAAGTGGATACCCAACGTTCGACCCCTTTAACTCCCGGAGTTGATTATTCCGCTTATCCAAGAAGTCGCTCGTTTAATTTAGGTCTTAATTTGGAATTTTAAAAAAAAATAGTCATGAAAAAATCGATAAAATATATTTTTGTTGTGTTGATAATAGGTTCTATTGTTTCGTGCAATGACTATTTACAAACGAATTCAAATTCTACGTTCACAGAGAAAACTGCATTTACCAATCTTGATTTTGCGACGAAACAGGTTAATGCTATTTACAATCAATTTACCGGCATTTATATGTATGATTTTATATTGATGTTCACAAAAATGGACAATGATATAGAAGTCTCATTTACTACAGGAGACGATGGTGGGGTTGCTAGTATGGCTCATTATGCGGCTACACCAGGTACTACATACTTAAAAGAGCTCTGGAACACCTTTTATAAGTCGATAGAAATGTCGAATATTGCCATTGTTAACCTCCCCAAAAGTCCAATTTGGACAGGAGAATATGCGGATCAGGCACATCAATTGTATGGCGAAGCGGTTACACTGAGAGCTATGAATTATTTTGAATTGATGAGTCTTTGGGGCGATGTTCCATTTAAAACAAAGGAAACCCAAGCCGGAGACAACTTTAATATTCCTAAAACTGACAGGGATTCTATTTACGAATTTCTTATTAAAGATTTGGCCAGTGTTGAAGACTATGTACCATGGATGACGGAAACTCATACCGCTGAACGTGTAAACAAAGGATTTGTAAAAGGTTTACGTGCACGGATGGCATTGGCTTATGCCGGATATTCACTTCGGAATAAAACCTTAGAAACACGACGCGGGAGATATTGGCAGGATTATTATAAAATAGCAAATTTGGAATGTAAAGAAATTGTGGACAGTAAAAAACATAATTTAAATCCAAGTTTCATCAATATATTCAAAACTCTTCATGCCTACACTCAGGATTTAACGTATAATGAAGATCTTTTTGAGATTGCCTTTGGTAGATTATATAGTGGTCGATTAGGTTATAGTTTTGGAATGACATTTAGTTCAAGTCCTGTAGACCCAAAATATGGCAGAGGTGGTGGAGGAAGTGTTCCGTTATCTTATTACTATACTTTTGACAGAAAAGATACTCGTAGGAATGTTTCTGTAGAATTATACAATTATGCTAATGCAACACAATTAAGCAAACAATCACTTTGTTCGGGTTATAGTATGACAGTTAGCAAGTGGCGTAGAAGTTGGTTAGTACCTTCTATGGGTGGTGATCTGAAAAATGCAATTTATACTGGTGTAAATTTCCCTATCATGCGATATAGTGATGTTTTACTGATGTATGCTGAGACAGAAAATGAAATAAATAACGGACCTACTGCTGCTGCAAAAGAAGCATTATCACAGGTTCGCCAACGAGCTTTTACATCGGATATGTGGACTTCAAAAGTTACTAACTATGTCGATTCAGTTTCTTCAAGCAAAGACGGTTTTTTTAATGCTATTGTCAATGAACGTGGTTGGGAATTTGGTGGCGAATATCTTCGTAAACAGGATCTTGTACGATGGAATTTACTTGGGTCAAAAATTGCAGAGATGAAGGAAGAATGTCGTAAAATAGCTTATGATGAGCGGAAAGATTACCCTATGTTCATTTTTTGGAAATACAATGACGATGGAGAAACAATAAACATCTTAAATCCAGATTACCGTATGCAAGGTAGTCAACAGGTGGGTTGGACTGCACAATATATGCTTTGGTTGAAGGACAGTCAGTATTATGTTTCAGTAATGAGCCAGATAGCACATGGATACGACCCTGCTAAGAATAATCACTTGTATCCAATAGCATTAGACATAATTAATACAAGTAACGGAGGGTTAAGTAACGACCAAATACCTTAAAAAGATAATGTGATCAACCAAAATCAAAATTGATACTAAATTAAAAATCGAATCATGAAACGAATTGAATCAAATATAATCAAATCATTTGGCATACTATTGTTAATGTCTCAAATGTTATACTCCTGCAAACCCGATGAAGTTGTCATTACCCCACCTGACAGGCTTTTTGCTCCGGCATTATTTGGTGGAATGGTTATTCAAAATACTATAGGATTGAACTGGACACCCATAGCTAATGCAACGTATTTACTGGAATTGAGTAAGGATAGTTTACAATTTACGAAGGATTTAGTTGTTGTTCCATTAAATGGAATTACCTACTATACTTTTACAGATTTATGGAGTAAGACCAGGTATTCAGCACGCATAAAAGCAGTTAGTAAAGATCCTACTATTAATGATTCAAAATACCTGACTTATACATTTAAGACCGGAACCGAAAATATCTTTTATAATATTGCAGATGCAGATATTACAACTGACCAGGTAATATTAAAATGGACGATTGGAAAAAAAGTTAGCAAAATTGTTTATTATGTTGATGGAGCTACAGATTCATCCGGAAACGTAACAATTACTCTGACTACTGATGAAATAGCTGCAGGAACAAAAACTATTGGAAATTTGGTTAGTGGAACTACCTATGACTTTGAAATTTATTTTGATGATATGCTTCGAGGAACAACCTATGCAACAACCTTATAAAGATAATAACTGGAAATTATTTATGTAGGGTCTTTAAACTAATAATTCTTTGGCAATAAAGAACCATTTTACCGGACTTACACGACCAGGAAAATGGTTTTTTGTATTCAAAAATGCAACAACAAAAATAATCAGATGAAATCAAAATCAGTTTTCTTATTTTTTGGTTTATTACTTTCAATTTTGTCGGCATTTGCCACAAGTACAAAACTTGATACTATTCAAAACCTGATTTCTCCACCAGAAACAGAAACGGATACTTCCATTACTATTTTGTGGAATAAACCGATTGATTACAAGGGTGTTGTCGGATACGATATATATGTGAATGGTTCTTGTATTGGATTTTCAAAGATTACAAATTACACGATAAATGGATTAAAACCTAATATGAGCTATTCAATTAAAATAGTTTCAAAAAATGAAAAAGGTGGAAAATCAGAATTTAGTAAATCAATAAAAGTAAAAACCAAACCAAAAGGAAAAATCTTCAATGTGCTTAATTACGGTGCTAAACCAGATTCTGAGATTTTAAATACTCGTGCTATTCAGAATGCCATTGATGCCTGTTCAGAAGGTGGTACGGTACTAATTCCTTCAGGCACTTTTATCAGTGGTGCCTTGTTTTTGAAAAGCAATATGACTCTTTCGGTTGCAAAGGGTGGAATTTTGAAAGGTAGCCTTAATCTAAATGATTATTCGCCACTGATTAAAACCCGTTTCGAAGGATGGGAATTTAAAACGTATGCAAGTTTAATTACAGCCGGGAAATTAGACGAAACCGGATCTTGCAATGTAAAAAATATTAGTATTCGTGGTCAAGGTAAAATTTGTGGTGGTGGTACCCAACTGGGTAAAGATATGATTGAAGCGAATGGAATAAGATCTCGTGGAAGATTAATCTGTTTGATGAATTGCGAAAATGTGAATATTCAGGGTTTGACTATCGAAGAGTCTCCCTGTTGGACAATCCATTATACCTATTCCAAAAATGTCACTTGC
Organism: Paludibacter sp.; assembly: GCA_037134195.1. Taxonomy (GTDB): domain Bacteria; phylum Bacteroidota; class Bacteroidia; order Bacteroidales; family Paludibacteraceae; genus Paludibacter. Next base: position 16,209 of record JBAXMR010000081.1, read on the forward strand.
AACGGATTAAACATAATCAGCACTGCACCGAATGGTGATGGTATTGACCCTGATTCTTCTTTAAATTCGTATATCTTTAATTGCACTTTTTCTAATGGGGATGATTGTATAGCCATAAAATCTGGCAAAAATCCGGAAGGTAATAAGGTAGCTATACCCTGCGAAAATGTGTACATTTCCAATTGCAATTTCAAAGTTGGGCACGGTTTGAGCATCGGGAGTGAGATTTCGGGAGGAATCACTAATGTTCAGGTAACGGATTGTGAGTTGGGAAATCTAATGAATGGTCTTCAAATTAAGACCACAGAGAAAAGAGGTGGTTTTATAGAAAATGTATTGGTTAACGATTGTAATCTGCAGAAAATTACTATGTTTACGTCACTTCCATATAACAATGATGGTGATTCTGCTCCAACTCTGACACGGTTGAAGAATTTTGAATTTGCGAATTTGAATATGACAAAAGCTAATACCAAGAAGCCTGTTATTTATTTAAAAGGGTTCGGTGATACAGCAAATTATGCAAAAAATATCAAATTCAAAAATATTCAATTGCCGGCTGATTCAAAAATCTTCATTCAACATGCTGAAAATGTATTGTTTGAAAATGTACAAACCGTTGATGATAAAAAACCGATTTATGAAATCATCGAATGTAATGATTTGAAATACTAAAAATCGCTTTCAATGAAACACAAACTCATTCTTTTTTTTGCAATAATATTATCTCAATTAGGATTAGGTCAAAATATATCATTTGACTTTGAGAAAGTAACTAAAGAAAGTGGTTTCAAAATGGAGGGATACTGGGTTTGGTGCGGTTCAATGATTAAGGTTGGATCAACTTATCATTTGTTTGCTTCGCGTTGGAAAAAAACAGGTGATTTCCCCGAAGGCTATCGAAAAAAATCTGAAATTGTAAGGGCTACTTCAAAATCACCTTTAGGTCCTTTTAAATTTCAGGAAGTTGTTATTGGTAAAAGGGACAGTTCTTACTGGGATTCACAAATGGCTCATAACCCCACCATTCATAAAATTGGAAATGAATATGTATTATTTTATATCGGAAGCGATTTCACAACATATTTCAATAATTCCAAATTACTGTTGAGACGAATCGGATATGCCAGTTCAAAATCAATAACAGGCCCATGGAAAAGGTCTGACAAGCCAATTATTGATTCCGAATCAAACAATCCAGCCATATTAATTGATAACAACAAAGTAAAATTGCTATATCGTGACGCTCAATTAAGGGTAGTTCTGGCAGAATCAGATAAATATAATGGAGTTTACAAAACTGTTAACGATAATTTATCTCCAACTTGTAAACTGGAAGATTTCTATCTGTTTAAAGCTGACAATCAATATCATATTGTTTGCGAAGATAATGTTGGCGGACTCAGCGGACATGAAAGATGGGGTGTTCATCTGTTTTCGGTTGATGGTATAAATGACTGGAAACCTTATAAACCGGTGGTGGTTTATAAACATGATATTGAATTTAGCGATAATACCATTCTAAAATGTACAAGAAGGGAGCGTCCACAATTTTTTATTGAAAATGGAATGATTACTTACCTCATTACTGCTGTATATGATGGCAAAAACACATGGAGTCAACCGGTGAAATTAAAGCGACCTATTAAAATTCAATAAATTCATAAGACTCAAATGAAATATCTGAAAATTTTATTTTTTACGGCTTTCTTTATAAGTACGCTTCAAACGTATGGACAGGTATCTTATGCTTCAACATGGGAATCCATCGATAGTCGTCCTATACCTAAATGGTTTGAAGATGCTAAGTTTGGGATATTTATTCATTGGGGTCTGTACTCTGTACCTTCATGGGCGCCAACTAACGGAGGTGTATATGATAAATATGCTGAATGGTACTGGGCAAGGCTTCAAATGGGTGAAAAACCTACCCAATCATTTATTGATTTTCATAGCAAGATGTATGGTACTAAATTTCAATATCAGGATTTTGCAAATCAATTTAAAGCCGAAATGTTTAATCCTAATCAATGGGCTGAAGTATTGAAAAATTCAGGGGCAAAATATGTTGTTCTCACATCTAAACATCATGAAGGGTTTACCCTTTGGCCAAGTGCACAAAGTTCAAACTGGAATAGTGTTGATTTAGGTCCGCATCGCGATTTATGTGGCGATCTTTCAAAATCGGTAAAAGCCAAAGGTCTTCACATGGGTTTTTATTACTCACTTTACGAGTGGTTTAATCCCTTATATAAGTCGAATGTTGAAAAATATGTAGATGACCACATGATTCCACAATTAAAAGAGCTCGTAAACACTTATCAACCTGATATATTATGGACTGATGGCGAATGGTTGCAAACAAGCGAAACCTGGAAAAGTGCTCAGTTTTTATCCTGGCTTTTCAACGAATCGACAGTAAAGAATGAAATAGTAATAAACGACCGTTGGGGCAAAGAAACGCGTGGCAAACACGGAGGGATATACACTACAGAGTATGATTTGGGACAAGAAGTTGTCAATCCAGCTAACACAATTCAACACCCGTGGGAAGAGTGCCGGGGAATTGGGGGTTCATTTGGATACAACCGCAACGAAAACCTGAAAGATTACGAATCATCCGAATCTTTAGTTCATATTCTAATCAATAAAGTAGCTCGTGGAGGCAATTTACTGCTAAATATAGGTCCGACTGCTGATGGTCGCATACCTGTTATAATGCAACAACGCCTTTCTGATATTGGTGAATGGTTGAATATAAACGGAGAAGCCATTTACAATACCCGAAAATGGACTTCAGCTCCTGCTCTTACAGCAAAAACGTCTCACTATTTCACACGAAAAGGTTCAGATTTATATCTGATTGTTACTAAATGGGAAGACAAACCAATTAACGTAGAAGGTACAGCAAAAGTAGATTCAGTAACAATGCTTGGATTCCACGGGAAAATAACGTTTTCTCAAAAAGGGGCAAAGTTGACTATCATTCCACCTGTCCTTACCCCTGCTAGTAATCCATGTAATTATGCATGGGTGTATAAGTTAAGGAATTGTTTATAAGCATAATATATAAAAATAAAAAAACTTTTTGCTTTGTATAAGTAACCCTAATAACTAAATAACACAAAATCATTAAGCATTGATAAATATGAAAAAAATAATGTTGGCTATTGCACTGTTAATTTGTTCGGTTAGTGTTTTTGCTGAGAAGTTCAGCACAGAAATTAAACCTTTGGCAGGTGAAAAATGGTATGGGGCATATACAGCAAAAGCCTGGTGTAATACACCTTTGAAAGACATTCGTTTTCAACCTTTTGAAGCTAACACCGCAAAAAAAAATCTGAATGACAATCTGGGTAATCAGGCTGCACCTCTACTCATTTCTAATATGGGTAGGTATGTGTGGAGTAATGAACCCTTTGCTTTTGAATTGAAAGAAAGTCGTCTTTTACTATATTCAGAAGTCGAAAATTTGGATGCTGTATTGGCCGGTAAAACCTTACGTGATGCATACGTTGCAGCTAAAGATAAATATTTTCCGGCTTCAGGCAGAACACCGAATCCATTGATGTTCAAGATGCCACAATACAACACCTGGATTGAATTAGGAAATAATCAAAACCAAAAAGACATTATCAAATACGCTGATAATGTGTTGAAGAATGGATTTCCAACAGGTGTTTTTATGATTGACGATATTTGGTCAAAAGATTACGGCACATTTGAGTTTGATGCCAATACTTTTCCAGATCCGAAGGGTATGATGGATTACCTTCATGCAAAAAATTTCAAAGTCATGTTGTGGATTACTCCTTTTATAAGTCCTGATGGTAAAGAGTACAAAGAATTGGTGAAAAAGGGCTGTTTGATACTTAAAAAAGGCAGTAAAGAACCTGCATTGATTAACTGGTGGAATGGATACAGTGCTTGTTTGGATTTGACCAATCCTATTGCCATGAATTGGCTGGAAGGACAACTGAAAAACCTGCAAACTAAATATGGTGTGGATGGATTCAAGTTCGATGCAGCAGATTTTTTATTTTACAAAAAGGGTACAGAACGATATATAAACGAGGATACAAATACATCAGGTGAAAAACAAGCCGAAATGTTTGGAAAATTGGGTGCTAAATTTGATTTCAATGAATTTCGTTCTTGTTGGAAAAACGGAAATCAACCGCTTGCTCAACGGCTACAAGACAAGGGTTTCTCATGGGATGACCTTAAAATACTTGTTCCGGATATGATCTCTGCGGGTTTAATTGGACATCCCTTCACTTGTCCGGATATGATTGGAGGCGGATTGTTGGAAGTTTTCGAAAAAATTGATTTAAAAACTTTTGATCAGGAATTAATGATTCGTTCCGCTCAGGTTCAGGCATTGATGCCCATGATGCAATTTTCAGTTACCCCATGGCGTGTGCTTGACGAGAAACATTTGGCTATTTGTCGTGAAACCGCTTTGCTTCATGCTAAAATGGGAGATTACATTTACGAATTGGCGGCAAAAGCAGCTCAGGACGGAGAACCGATTGTTCGTCATTTAGAATACTCATTCCCGCAACAGGGTTTTGAGAACTGTAACGACCAGTATATGCTGGGCGATAAGTATTTAGTGGCGCCAATGGTTGATAAAGGTGAAACCCGAGATGTGAAACTACCTAAAGGAAATTGGATAGACGATCTGGGAAAAAAATACAAAGGCGGACAAACTGTAAAAATGAATGTGCCACTTAATCGATTGGTTTATTTTATTCGACAGAAATGAAATTTAAATTTGATTTTGACTAATTGAAAATCAAGATATTTCAAAACAACTTGTCAGGAATACTTTCAATAAACTCAGTTCAAAAATACCTCATAGATTTATGAAAAATTCAATATACATTCTTGACTTGAAGTACGCTAAGTATTTAATTATTTTATTGTTATTTCTTTTTGGAATTTCATTACCTCAAGGTATTGCTCGAACTAATTATTATATATCAACCTCAGATGGGAATGATAACCGAACTGCATTAGAAGCTCAAAATCCGGCTACAGCATGGAGTTCAATTGATAAGCTAAATGCTAATTTTACTATTATCCAACCCGGCGATTCAATTTTTTTCAAACGGGGTGATATTTTTTTTGGAACTTTGAATATCACTAAATCCGGCTCAAGCTCAAATCCAATCGTCATTAGTGCTTATGGTACTGGCAATAAACCAATAATATCCGGATTTAGCACAATAAGTTCCTGGGCATCTTTAGGGAATAGCATTTATGAGGCCGATGTTCCTAATAGCAAAGCGTCTATTAAATGTGTACTATTCAATGGCAATGTACAGCCCGTCGGTAGATACCCCAAATTAAATGCTTCAAATGGCGGATATTTAACATTTGAAAGTCATATAGACAATACTCAGATTACGGATAATGAATTATCGGATACGCCAAACTGGACGGGTGGTGAGATAGTTATTCGAAAAAATCATTGGATAATAAACTCCACAACCATTACTTCACATGTTGGAAACACTTTGACATTTGAAAGCGATGGATCCACTTACTATCCAATTGTAAATCTCAATGGATATTTTATTCAGAATCACCTGTCTACGCTCACCGAAAATGGAGACTGGTGTTATGATAAAGTAAATAAAAAAATTAAAATATACTTGAATGCAACCCCATCAGACCAGCAAATAAAAGTGGCAACCATAGATAATTTACTCTCTATAAATTCGTATAATTACATTAAAATAAGAGACATTTCTTTTGAAGGTGCCAATACTAAAGCTATTTATGGGAATTATGTAAACACATTAAGCATTGAAAATTGTGATTTTAATATGTCGGGTGAATGTAGCATTGATTTAAACCAGATGTATGGTGATTTGCAACTTACTAACAATACAATATCCAATAGTTTGAACAATGCAGTAAGAATTACAAGTTCAGCAACTAACGCTGGTTATTGCACTTTACTAAACAATACGATTCAAAATACCGGTATGTTTCCGGGCATGGGTATGAACGGCGATGGAATGTATAATGCTTTGGCCATATCGGCAAAAATGGGTGCTCTGATTCAATATAATACCATTAAAAATACGGGTTATCTAGGTATCGATTTTTCCGGAAATGATATTTTGATTAAAAATAATGTAATTGATACGTACTGTATAAACAAAGATGATGGGGCTGGTATTTACACATGGAATGGGGGCTCACCGATGAAAATCTGGAGTAATAGAATAATATCTGATAATATTGTTTGTAACGGAATAGGTAATGTTTATGGATTAGCTGCCGGAGCAGTCAATTCAGGCAGAGGAATATACATGGACAATTTAGCAAATCATGTAGATATTTTAAACAATACTATTTATAATATTAATGGAAGTTTAGCATTCCACAACAATAGTCCGTCAGACATTAAAATAAATGGAAATACATGTTACAATATACAAGAATGTTTCGACTTAACCAGATACCCGAATGATGGTTCAGACGCCATAAATGGTGGAAATGATATTTATAATACAATGTCGTTTAGTTAGTGGTTCATTATAATCTCTTGTAATTCATTGAGTAAAGT
>JBAXMR010000082.1:0-22784 GCA_037134195.1 Paludibacter sp.
AAAAAATGGGAACTTCATATATTTATAAACGCGATGCTTCGCGATTGTTTATTGCTTTACGCGAGAACGGTAAACGTTTCAAAATTTATATTCCGAAAGAATCGCAACCGGTTATTGACGGTGTGGAACAGGATATAGACTTTGTGGAACAGGAAGATTTTCACTATGCTTTCGACTGGAATGGTAAGCGTTTTCACTGCGAACTCGTTTCGCGTGACCAGAACAAAGCGGTGGTAAAAGTGAATGGTGTGGAATACAAATTCAGCCTTGAATCACTGTTCTCGTATATTCGCCGCGGTATGATTAATTCGGACTCAAACAAGCTGAATGAGAATAATATAGTGGCACCCATGCCGGGTAAAATTGTGGATATTTTCCTTTCCGAAGGCGATTTGGTAAACGAAGGTGAACCAATTCTGAGTTTGGAGGCCATGAAAATGCAGAACGAAATTTCTGCTAACTGTAACGGTGTAATCCGCAAAATTCGTGTTCAGCCCGGTCAATCGGTTATGAAAGACGAATTGCTGGTGGAAATCAGTTCGATTGATGTGTAAAAGTTAATTTTTTATAAGTTATTGAAGGGATGGGCTTTTGCCCATCCCTTTTGTTTTTTTATGATAGATACAACAGCAAGTACAATACGTATAATCAAGTTGAGTATTTATGTAAAATTGTAAGCTAAAATTAATACCCAAAAACTTGTTTAGGTTAAATATATGTTTAACTTTGCAACAAAAATGATTTGTAGAGAAAACAATATCAAACACAAACCACTGCTATGTTATTAGATTTTTCAATTTATACTCCGTTGTATGTTTCATTTATGTGGGCACTTATTCTATTTTCTACATGTAAAGCTAACCGCGCTCGGTTTTTTCTGGGTATTTTTATGTTTGCTGTGGGTATGATTTTTCTATCGCATGTAATTTATTACCATCACCTGAATGAAATATACCTTTACTTCGATTTGATATTTGTTTTTGGTTCGCTATCCATTTTTCCCATTTATCATTGGTACATGAAGGTATTGACTTTCAGGTCGAAAATTGATTTCAGGGATATGAAATTGCTACTTCCGGCATTCGCTATGCTTGCAGCCACCTTAGTCGTTTATTTATTTATGACGAAAGAATCAAGGGATTTGTATGTTAACGATTACCTTTATGGTAATGGAAACTGGGAAAGTGCATCAATGTTGATAAAAATTCTACTGGTTTTAAGATATATGCTTCAAATCATATATTTGGTTCAGATTGTTTTTTCATTCCTGAAAATCAGGGTTTTTATTGCCGATTATAATGATAATATTGCCAACTTTTACTCTAATCTGGAAGATAAAACCCTTCAATGGCCTAAACTGATTTTATATTCGTTTGTTGTTACATCCATTTTTACAATTATCACCAGTTTTCTTGGACGGTCTTTTTTTGATAAATGGCCGCTTATTTTACTGTTTACCTGCATTGCTTATAGTGTTTTTTTGTTTGTATTGGGATACCTCGGTTATATGCAAAATCACAGCATTGTAACATTGGAGCAAGATTCAAAAATAGAGACCAAAATTAGTTGTGAAAATCCAAACGACAAGAAAACAAAAACCCAATTGCTCACATTGTTTGAAAAAGAGCAGGTTTTTAAGCAAAAGGATTTGAAAATTTCGGACATTGCACTAAAACTTCATACCAACCGCACCTATATTTCTACCCTGATTAATCAGGAATACAATTGTTCATTCAGCACGTTTGTAAACCGATACCGGGTAGCAGAAGCCAAAGATGTGTTACGAAATGAAAATAGTAATAACCTTTCCATAGAACATGTTTCTACTTTAGCCGGATTTGGATCAATTGATTCATTTATACGAGCTTTCAAAGAAAAGGAAGGTACTACCCCGGGCAATTTCAGAAAATCAATTCAACACATTGAAACCTAAAAAATAGAATACGCATATTGTAAATGAATTATATGTACGATTTACAAATAAATATATACGATTTGCATATTGATAGTACGATTTGCAAATTAATTAACGCCCAATGATATTTATCTTTGTGGCGTTAATTTTTTGTATGCAGCTCATTGAACAGTAAAAATTCAGAATTCTTTCATCCTACAAGAGTACTGTTGGATGATTCAGCAAAACCAACTTGACATAGAAGAGTACGAACGTACGAAACAAGAGTACTCTTTGACCATACAAGAGCACTCTTTGATGATGAAGCAGCACTGATGGATGATGATACAGCACTCTTGTGCAACGAAAGAGTACTCTTCCGTGATGAAACAAGACCGATGAATGATGAAAGAGTACTCTTGTATGATACAACAATTCGAATGTATGACCAATCGGTATCGCTTTTTGAACTATGGATGTAAAAACAATATCAAAATATATCAATTTTTAATTTTCCAGTATTCATCATTAAACTATTTATCTGCCATGAGCAAAGAATCTTACAGTATCCCAACCGGTCCGACCGCCCGTTACGATTTCCAGAGAAATGCTATTGAAACTTGTACCACAAATGCCATCCCGTGGAAAATTTCAACAGAAAGGATTACTAAAATTATCCCTCTACAGAGTGATTATCTATTAAAGTATGGAGTGACCAACAACCGGAGTACGCAAAGTCCTGCCGCTACTGCTGCCCGTGAAGCTGCGTGGACATTACTTGAAGCGGCATTAATTGATTTGTACGACCACGACATCCTGAACAACAACGACATTCCTGCCGAAGGAAAAAATGCGTTGAATGTTCACACATCGGCTGTGGGCGGTGGATCACCGGCTTCGGCACCTACTACCACACCCATGGTAACGCTCACAGCCGAAGAAATATCGGTATTGCATGTAGTATTTGCCGATTCGGCTACCCCGGGCTCACACTCCAAACCTGCCAATGTGGCATTTTGCGAAATCAGTTATAAAGTAGATGCACCTGCACCAACCGACCCCGCCGAATGTCCCGAACGTGCCAACATTGCCCGCTCACACGAAGCAATAGTTTTCACTCCTGCCCAACGAGGCAAAACGGTGTATGCCTACTCCCGCTGGGTAAACCGCAACGGCAAAACGGGACCCTGGAGCGGAATGGTTACTGCGATAGTGCCCTAAAGTAAAATAAATTGAATGTCAATTCATAAGTGATAGTTCCACTTGATGTGGGGCTATCATTTTTTTTTTAATGGAACTATCCAGACAGTTGGAATTTTAAATATAGATTAAGCGGCAGCCGAAAAGCTTGAGAGTAGGCGGAAAAAATTTTAAAATAAAAAATATGAGAAAGTTGTTTTTTTTGATTTCAGTGGTTATATTATTTTCATTGTCAGTTTTTTCTCAAAATAATCCTCTTACAACAGGGAGCAACAATAAAAGCATTGAGCAAATTCAATTGAGCAATAACACTGATATTGATTTAATTGTAGAAAAGAAAGTTGATGTGCAAATATTACAAAGTGTATATGGTGTGAGTATAGGTTATAAATTTATTCCGATTCTACCTTTTTTACCCAAACACGCTCCAGGAATTATCAATATAGATGCTGAGGAAATAAAAGCAGAAAGAAATGCATTGGCTAATTCTGGTGGTGATATTATACTCAACAAAAAGGTTGAGCGAACCTACAAAGGGATATTACTGGTTTTTTGGATTGAAAAAATTGAAGTGACTGGTTTTGCAGCTAAGATAATAAAGTGAGAATATATTAGGTTAAACCATTTTGTACAATAATGCAATTCAACATAATATGAAAACAAAATTTATAAAACTTTTGATTGTTCTATCAATTATAGTGGCTAATTTACTATTAACCGGTTGTAGAACTTTGCAAAGTAAAGATTTTAATCCGAGTAATCGACAACTTTCTGTTCGAATACCAGCATTGGAGCCATTAATTGACACTTATTCATTTGATAGGGCTTATAATAAATTACTTACGAATCAGGGAATGTATAGCGGTATGCAACAAATGTATACAAGCTTTTTTATGAATGATGCTACTTCAATATTTTTAAAAGATGTGAAACAGAACATATCCAATAATTTACCAGATAATAATGGATATATTGTTTGTAGAGTTCTAAATAATAAGGCAAAACAAAAAGAATTTTGGTTTTATTTAGGAGCTATCTTGGGATGTGCCCCATGGATCTTAGGAGCTCCTATTCAGCAGTATGAAGGTGAAGTCTGGATTGAAGTTGATGTTAGGAATATTAAAAATGAGCTAATATCAACTTACAAAGGGCATGGTAAATACATTGTAACTAATGGTTTATATTATGGGTTTTCAATGGATGGTTCTTATTTTCGAAAACCAATTATTGAATCTGTAAAGCGAGCTTTAGATGAAGTAAAACAAAAAATGTCGTTAGATTGCAATTCCATTACTTTGGCGTTAAATAAGAGCATGGATGAAATCCAGAAAGAAAGAACGCAATCAGCTAAAGAGAGTGCGATTGAACCTGACAATTTTCTCGAAGGTAATAAAAAGTTTAATGAGAAGGATTATGCAGCTTCTGTAGAATTGTATAATTCTGTTTTGACAAAATATCCATATCATATCTATGCAATGGTAAATAGAGCAAGAGCCAACTCGGCTTTAAGTGATAATGTCGCTGCCATAAAAGACCTGACACGAGTAATAGAATTAGACCCGAAAAATGCTGAAGCGTTTTATTACAGAGGCGTTGCCAATGGTAATTTATTGGAATTAAATACAGCGGTTTACAATTACAATAAAGCAATTGAATTGTCTCCAGATATGGTTCAAGCATACTTAATGAGAGCAGCCGCTGAAGAAGATTTGACTTTAAATAGTAAAGCTATTATCGATTATCAGAAGGTTCTAAGCTTAAACCCCAATTTAGTTTACGCAAAAGAAAGAATAAACATTGTTCAAAGCAGAATAAATCAAAACATTGCACAGCAACAACAAGTAGCAGAGCAAGACAGAATAAATAGGTTGAATGCCATAAATACATCGTTAAATGCATTAAGTAACACGCTAAATACGGTAAACAACATAAACAATACAACAAGAACTTCCACTACAACAACTACTCAGGAAAGTAATAAAAAAAATGGACATATTGAAAAAGTAACATGTACTTACTGTAAAGGCACAGGAGTGAGTTCATATCCAAGTCAGGGAACGTGTTATGGAGTAGAGTCTTATCATTTTTGTAAGGAATGCAACAAAACTGTTGCATGTCAACATGGACCTCATTTAAGATGTAATCCTTGTCAGGGTAAGGGATATACAGAAAAATTTGTACCATAAATTTTGATAAAGTCGAATTGGGACATTAAGAATTTCATAAATTAAGAAAAACAATAATGAAAGGACCTTTTAAAGTAAAAGTTTCAAAAGAAGCTATTAAGTTGGATATTTCAACACTTAGCATTGATGAAAAGAGAGTTTTAGTTGAGAAATGCAATTTTGACCCTCAAAAACACGAGATATATAAATTCTCTATTATCCCGGTATTCCCATTGTTTGTAGACGAAAGGATTCCAAGAAAAATGAAAAAAATTGCATATGAAAAAGTGGATAAGGTTTTAATTCATACTACTTGTGATCCAGAGAATTTGAAATTTTATAGTGCCTTTCCAACTACATGCACAGCTGAAGGTCAATGGTCAATTGATTTTTCTATTGAAGGGAAAGTAAATTTGCTTAATACAGATAATGCAAAACTAACAATAGCAGGACTATTCAAGAGTAAAATAAGGAAAGACGTTTTTTCGATATACTCAAGTTGCTGTGAAGATTTGGCGCAATGGATATTCTTAGAAAAATGGATTAAAAAGGTTGCTGATTATAATATAGAAGTTACAGCCGTAGTTTTGACGGAACTCGTTGAAAGTAAAAGATATATAAAATGCGATGGTCAATTTAAATCTGGTAATCGTTCTCTTGCACATTTTAAAAACAAAAAAATATTTTTTAAAAAATAGCCATACAGACCAAATATTAAAAATATACAAGAAACATCAATAACCCACTACTAAAAAAGACAAAAAATGAAAAAACAAATCTTCTTCGCTGCTCTCGTTTGCAGCCTTTTAGCCGTACAAACGGCAGTAGCTCAAAACCCCGTTACAACGCTCGAACACAATGGGACTACACAAGTGTTTTACGGATTAAATTCCTTGGTAGATGCCTATGAAGCATCTGTTAATGGAGACAGTCTTTATCTTTCTACTGGTTACTTTACAGCACCTGCTTCCATTGCCAAACGAATAAATATTATTGGTGCGGGACATTTTCCAGATTCTCTTAATGTAGCTAAACGAACTAACCTTTTAGTGATTAATGGTGCAATTAATTTAAGATATGGAGCAGATAGTCTACGTTTAGAAGGATTATATATTAATGGCGGTATATCGTTTAACAATTATGTTGATTATGTCAATGTTGTTAGATGTTGGACTACTAATGTCGATTTTGATAATTCATCAATTAATAATAACAATAACTGTACATTTGAAGAATGCTTTATTCAAGGAGTAGTGAATAAACATAAAGGTATAAATTTATGTATTAAAAATTCTATCATTAATCACATTATCAATATAGATGCAAATGCATTAATAACCAATAATATAATATTCGGCAGATTTTGGTATGTAAATACATCTGTCATTCAAAATAATATTTTCTTTGATAATTATGCATTAGCAAATGAAGACGAAAATGGACATATCATAAATGATAACAAAAATAATATAATTAATAATAATGTTTTTGCAAGTTATACTAATAGTATTATCTATAATTTAATCAGTAATAATTACATCAGTGTAGTCTTATCTAATCTATTTGTTAATCAAACGGGGAATTCCATTAATTATGCTCATGATTATCACCTTAAAACCCCAGAAACTTATATTGGTACGGACGGTACTCAGGTTGGATTATATGGAGGAGAAATTCCATTTAAAGATAAAGGATTCCCATCAAATCCCCAAATAATAACTAAAAAAATTGCCTCAAAAACAGATTCAAATGGTAATTTACAAATAAACTTCACTGTAAAAACACAAGACAACTAACCCGCCATGAAAAAGAGACTTATAATTCTTATTCTGTGCATCAGGTTAGTCGTTAGTATGTATGGACAGAAAACGATTGACAAATATGAGTATTGGTTTGATAATGATTATAAAGGAAAAATCACAACAACTGTGTCGCCTGTTTCATCATTACATCTTACTACTTCGTTATCAACGTTTGAACTGCCAGTAGGACTTCATAAATTACAAATACGTTTCAAGGAGAGTGCAGATGTGTGGAGTTCAACCAGTAGTCAGTTTTTTGTAAAAACACCCAAATCTATTGTAGGACAAGGAATAATTAGCCAATATGAATATTGGTTTGATAATGAATTTGCTACTAAAGTTCAGCAAACTTTGAGTTTGACAAGTGAACTTTCATTCACAAGTTCTATCGTAACAAGTACTTTGCCAGTGGGTTTGCATTCTTTCCAGATAAGATTTAAAGAAAGTTCTGGAGTTTGGAGTAGTACAAACACGCAGTTTTTCTTTAAAAAAGGGAAATCAAATTTACTCAAAAACCAAATCAGTAAGTATGAATACTGGTTCGACAATGATTATACAAATAAAGTCAATGAGGATATAACTTCGGGGGATAGTATAACATTAGTAACAGCACTAAATGTAAGGAGTCTTACAGATGGTTTACATTCTATTCAATTTCGATTTGCAGACAATAATGGGATATGGAGTAGTACCGATCTGGAATATTTCACAAAGACAACCAGTATTATTTCCGGTACAGAAGAGAAATCAATCGGATTCATTACATTGTACCTGAATCCTGCAACAGAGTTCATATTTATTAATGGCTTTGAAGGGGTTGGTACAATCAGGTTAATCGATTTAAACGGAAAACAAGTATTATCCAAGCACGTTTTCAGTAATGAATCGTTATCGGTTACCTCTTTAGCTAAAGGTATATACGTTGTCAAACTTTCAATTACAGAAGGTGAATTGGAATGGAAAGTGATAAAAAGATAACAAGTATAACAACTCTGAGAGATTTATAAAACCTCTCAGAGTTGATTGATGTATAGAATTACCCGGAAAATACGAAAAAGTAGGGAGCGGCAGCCGAAAAGCTTAAGAGTAGGCGGAACATCAACAACAAATCTTTCATGAAAACAACTACTCTTTTTGTCTTATCGCTTTTATTAGTGGTAAGTTTACCCTTTTTTGCTGCAATAAACTATAGCATCACTTTTACCGGTAGTGGTGCTAGTACCACCGTTGGCGATGTAGTTGTTCAAAACCACACCAAAGGCACTACGGTTACTGTACCTGCTGGAAACGTTTTAAATTTATCGGATGAACCCAATGCTGTAGACCAGTTTAGTGCAAATGATGAAACTATTCGTGTTTACCCCAGTTTTGAGGAAGGAAAATCCATGGTATCATTTTTCGCCAAACAATCAGGAGTGACCCAAATCAATGTCTTTGGTATTGATGGTAGAAAAACAACGGGTATAACCACTAATTTGCAAGAAGGTATAAATTTGTTTCAACTTTCTTTACCAAAAGGTTCTTTTGCCATTCAAGTATCAAGTAAAGGATTTGCTTATTCTGCCAAAATGATAAATCAAATCGGCACACAGAGCAGACCTGAGATAGTTTATATAAGTTTAGAAAAATCGACAACTTCCGCCACACAAAAAAGTAAAAGTTCCGTCTTCGGTACAATTACAATGACTTACAACACAGGAGACCGTTTGCTTTATAAAGGAACTTCAGGCAATTACATTACTGTTGTAACCGATATTCCAAACACCAGTAAAACTATAAATTTTGATTTTACTGCTTGTACAGATGGTGCAGGTAACAATTATAAAGTAGTAAAAATTGGTACACAAACATGGATGGCAGAAAACCTTAAAACCACCAGATACAATGATGGTACATCTATTCCATATGTAACTCAATCATGGTATTACTTATCAACTCCTGCTTATTGTTGGTATAACAATGATGCCAACACCTATAAAAATACGTATGGAGCTTTGTACAATTGGTACACAGTCAACACATCTAAGTTAGCTCCTATCGGTTGGCACGTACCTACCGATGACGAGTGGACAATCCTCGAATATTATTTGATGGATAATGGTTATAACTATGATGGTACTACTAAAGACAATATGACTGCAAAATCATTAGCTGCTACTACCGATTGGATTACCTATACGGGCACTGGTGTTATAGGCAACGATTTATCTAAAAACAATAGTACTGGTTTTTCCGCCCTTCCATGTGGCTACCGTGACGACAATGATCCGTTCTACGACCGTGGCCTCAGCGGATACTGGTGGAGTTCTACTGGCAGTATGAGCTATACGAGCGGAGCAGTTGGTAGGAGCATTAGTGCCAGTAATAGTATCGTGAATAGGCTCGACTACTCCTATTACATCTACAAGGCGAGTGGTTTCTCCGTGCGTTGTGTAAAAAATTAATATAATCCCGAAAATACGATCAGAGCAAGTAGCGGAAGCCGAAAAGCTTTATGAGTAGGCGAAACATTAACAATATCATTATGAATAAAAAACATAAAATCCCATTTTGTCCTGTATGTGGTAAAGATGATAAAGTAAGGGTACTTAACGAGTATTTTGAACAGTGGTTATGTGATAGATGCAACATTAGATTTTATTTTACAGAACATACTCCACCAAGTTGGAAGGTTGATCCAAGATCTATGAATACTCAACAACCAATTGATCCAGCAAAGATTAACTTTACTAAGGCGAAAATGAACTTTGTCAATCCCAGTCGTCGAATTTTAATTGAAAAGCATGACGATAAGATTAAATTGACAAGTAATATTCATTCATTATATGAATTATTGGCATCAAAAGATTTGTTGTCATTAATTCCAAAATCATTTGGTGATGAAAAGGGCACACAATCAGGAGAGATAGACTTAGATAATGGAACAATTAATCCAGTTAAATATTAATACATAAGAATATGAATGATTTACTAGAACGCTTAAATAAAATATATGGAGAACAAACATTCAATTGTTCTGATATTTGCAGAAAAATAGTCTTTGCACTTCTAACAATGGATGCAGCTCTTGCCTATTCGGGTGGGAAATTGCATTTAACGCCATGGTTAATAACACTATCATTATTTCTTGTATTGTATTTAACGCTTGATGTGTTACAGTATTTTTGGACTGCAATTTCATATAGAAAACACTATAATGAAATAATTAAGGCATCAAGTGCTGGAATACCACTTAAAGAATTTCAAATAATGGAGATTAAAAAAAGAAGTAAGATCAATTCCTTATCGTTTAAGTTATTGTTTACAAAGGTTACTTTATTACCAATCATTATTATAGTAATAGTAATTGAATTGATAAATAGAATGTAGAACCTATTTACGATTATCACGAAATTTACCTATCTCAGAATCAATTTTAATAATCATACAGCAATGAAATCATTCTCTAATTTGCGAGATTTAGTTACAAAAGTTTCTAAATCTGGAATAACAATGTTATTCCTCTTACAAGCAGTGTTTTGCATGGCAAAACAAGTTACCAAAGAAGAGTCGATGAACATTGCGCGGCAGTTCTACTCGGAGCAACGAGCTTCAAAGGTGTTTAAGGTAAAATCGGCAACTGTTCCTGAATTTAAGCTGGATTATATAAGCAAGGATGCACCAAAAGTATTAAGCGGTCGTGCCCTTGCACCTACCGCTAGTGATAGTACTGCTTATTATTATGTTTATAATATTGGTGATAAGCAAGGATTCATAATTGTATCGGGAGATGATAGAACAAAACCAATTTTGGGATATTCTGACGAAGGTGCATTCATGTATGAAAGTATACCAGAACATATAAAAGCTTTTATGGATAATTACAAAAACCAAGTAAAGGCTATCATGCTGAGGAATGACACAACCGCTACTCAAAAACCGATGAAAGTTTCAAAAAGTGTTACGGCTGTAGCTCCATTAATAACTACTAAATGGGGTCAATATGCCCCATATAACTTAAAAACTCCAAATTATTCAGCAACAGGTTGTGTAGCAACTGCTATGGCACAAGTCATGAATTATCATAAATGGCCACTAGTTGGTCGAGGTAGTGAGGGATATCAAGATCCTCTAGGTTCGTATACTGTAATAAAAGCCGATTTTTATAACACAACCTATAACTGGAATAATATGCTTGATGAGTATAGTTCAAGCAACGATATTTCATCTGAAAGTAGTTTAGCTGTTGCTACATTAATGTATCACTGTGGGATCTCTTTAAATATGAATTATGCTGGAGGGAGTCTGTCGAATAACGGTAAAATTCCAACCGCATTAACTACTTATTTCCGATATGATGAAAATGTAAAATACTATACCAATACTAATTTTTCAGATACTGAATGGAAAAGTATGATTATTTATGAGTTAGATGCCCGTCGTCCAGTTATTCTTGGAGGTTTTATGTTAGTTGGCGGGCATTCTTATGTTGGAGATGGGTATGATGCTAATCAGCTAATACACATTAATTGGGGTTGGCAAGGTGGCAGTGATGGATATTTTGAAATCAGTTCATTAGATTCCACCTTAAATAATATTTATTTCAACAGATATCAGGATGTGATAATTGGAATTCAGAAATCTAAAACTGTTTCTGATTATTCATTGTTTTACAAAGAGTTTACAGTTAACAATAACAATTATAACGATTTAATTAAAAAGAATACTCCTATAACAATTTCATTTAGTTTTCAAGAAACAAGCGAATGTAATTTTAATAATGTATTGAACAGTAGTAATAAGATTTTTAGTGGTAAATTAGGAATTGCACTTTATCAAAATAATAAGCTTTATGAGGTAGTTGATTCTCAAACTATTACTTATCCTGCGAAGAAATTTACAATTCTTTTTAGAGAATCATTACCAACAGGAATCTACCAATTAAAACCGGTTTTTAAATCTCAAAACGATTCAGGTTGGAATCTTGCATATTATTTAGATTGTCCCTTGGGTAATTCAGGTGCTGAAAATATCATGTTGACTGTTACAGATTCCGACTTGAAATTTAACTATAATAGCAAAACCTTGTATTGTGAAAGTCCTGGGTCATTGAAGAGTCAAATTTCAAATACAGACATACAAAATTTAAGTAGATTGATTGTCATTGGGGATATTGATCAAGGAGATATTCTAAGAATAAGGGATTTAAATGCAATTTCGTATATTGACTTGAAAAATGCAAACATCCTGAAAACAGAAATTGCGCTTTTAGGTAAAGAAAATCCAATTAAATTTAATGTGTATGAGAAAAAAGGTCTAATGGAAACTGCCCTCGCAAATAGTACTATAAACAATATTGAACTGCCTAGTGATCTGAAATACATGAAATCACAAGCCTTTACTTATTGTATCAATATTAAATCATTCACAATTCCAGATTCTATAACTTCAATAAGTGATAGTACATTTTATGGCTGTAAAAGTTTAAGTGAGGTTTATTCCCCTGAAAAATTAGAATCTATTGGAAAAGAAGCTTTTGCTTGGTGTCAAAGCTTAGTAAAAATAAATCTACCTGCAAAAGTCTCAATGATTAAAGATTTAGCATTTAATGTTTGCAGTGCTTTGAAGGAAATTAATTCTCTAAATCCAACTCCTCCTACTATTATTGGAACTCCTTTTAGACAAGTTCCAACCTCTGCTGTAATTCATGTTCCTATTGGGAGTGGTAATTTGTATAAGACAGCGTATGGTTGGAAAGTCTTCACTAATATTGTTGCAGACTTGCCAATAAATGTTAGCAAAACTATTTATAATCCAATTGCAGGAGATTTATTTGCTCATTTTACTATGAATGAAAAAGCCACAATAAACAAACTGACAATAACAGGCAATTTGAATGCCTCAGACTTTGCGTTTATTCGGGATTCATTAATTGCTCTTGTAAGTTTGAATATATCTGATGTGAAGCTACCTGCTAATAAAATACCTAATGAAGCTTTCTATAAAGGTTCAACAAACTCTAAATTATTGTTAACCGAGATTGCACTACCAGATTGTCTTATATCAATAGGCGATTCTGCTTTCAAGGATTGTAGTAATATAAAATATATTAGTATCCCTAATAATCTAACTGATTTTGGAATGGGAGCTTTCGAAGGCTGTATTGGTTTAACAGAGTTTAAGCTGAAAAATGGAGGCTCGCCCTTCGCTATTAAAAACGGGGCTATTTATAATTCAACTGCAACTTCATTGATTTTATATCCCGTAGGGAAGAAAGACAGTGTCTTTACACTTCCAACTACTGTTACAACAATTGGTAAATCCGCTTTACAAAGTTGTAAAAATATAACTGTCATTAACTTGTCCGATAGCATTAAGACCATTAGTGATTTTGCTTTTCGGGAGTGTGTTAATCTAAATTATATCATTTTGCCATCAAAGGTTTCTTTGATTGGAAATGGAGCATTTTATGATTGTACTAATCTAAAAACTATCATTTCAAAAAATCCAATACCTGCCGTTATTGGCGGAAATCTTACTTTTTTGGGGACATCAAAAGACATAATTGTAAAAGTTCCCGATGGTTCTTTCGATAAATATCATACTGTTTTTGGTTGGAAAGATTTCCAAAGTATCACCGATCTTCAAATAACAAAAACAGTAATTAATAATATTGCAGGGCAACTATCAACGCGTCTCACAGAAACAGACATTGCAACAGTTAATCAATTAATTATTACAGGTACTATCGATGCCCGCGACTTTAAAACCATGCGCGACAAAATGCCTCTATTGACTAAATTGGATTTGAGTGCAACTACTGTTCTAGCTTATACTGGCACTGAAGGAACATTCAGCACTACCAGTGATTCTTATTCAGAAAATGCAATTCCTTATTATGCATTTTATAATAAAGCTACCGATTCAGGAAAAGTTGGCTTGAAATCTATAGCTCTGCCATTATCGTTAGATTCGATAGATAATTTAGCTTTTTACCGTTGTATTGGTTTAACTACAATTAGTATCCCTTCCTCAGTTACTACTATTGGAGCTAATGCTTTTAAATATTGTAGTGGGCTAGCTTCAATAGTTATGCCTTCTTCATTAAAAATTATTGGAAATTACGTTTTTGCATATTGTTCAAATTTGACATCGATAACAATACCATCTACGGTGAAATCAATTGGAAGTTATGCTTTTAGTCACTGTAGCAGTTTGACTTCGTTAACTTTGCCTTCATCGACTGCAACTATTGGAAGTTATGCTTTCGAATACTGCATAGGATTAACTTCGGTGATAATACCTTCATCGATTACAACAATTGGAGAACAAGCTTTTGCAAGTTGTGAAGGGTTAACTTCGATTACTATACCTTCATCAATAACAACTATTGGCAGATATGCATTTTATAATTGTATTGGTCTTAAAGTAATCAAAGTTTTGAGTTCTGTACCTGTAAATTTAACTGCGCTTGGTGTTTTTTCTTATGTAGATATAAATACTTGTATCCTACGAATACCTATTGGTTCAAAAAATGCTTATAAAGCAGCAAATCAATGGAAAGATTTTAAATGTATAGTTGAAGGTGAATACTCTTCAATTAAAACAGTTAATGTTTCTGCAGGTCAGTTATTATCCGCCTTAACACCTACTGAATTATTTACTACTACAAATCTTACTTTAACCGGAACTATTGATGCCAGAGACTTTGTAGTATTAAGAGACTCAATGCCCAACCTATCCATACTCGATTTGAGCGAAGTTGGTGTTATAGCTTATGCTGGTACAGGTGGAACGTATAGTACAAACAATACCACTTATCCGGAAAAGACAATTCCACAAAATGCATTTGGGGCAGTTGGCTGGTTTGTAACAGGAAAGGCATCATTAACATCTGTAATTCTGCCTTTATCGGTTAATTCTATTGGAAATATTGCTTTTGGTGGATGTAGCAATCTAAAATCGGTAACAATACCTTCTTCTGTAATCTCTATTGGAAATAATACTTTTTATAACTGTACAAGTTTGACCACTATTGACATTCCTTCTTCAGTTACTACAATTGGAAGTGGAGCTTTTAATGGATGTAGCAATTTGAAATCAATTACCTTTCCATCATCTGTTATTTCTATTGGAAGTTCTGCTTTTTCAAGTTGTACAGGTTTAATTTCAATATATGCAAATAGTAGTCCGATAGATTTGAGTTTATCAAGCACTGTTTTTGGGAGTGCAAACAAAACCACTTGTATATTGTACGTTCCATATAAAGCAAAGGTGCTTTATGCAGTTGCAAATCAATGGAAAGATTTTACAAATATCGTGGAGAGTACGCAAGGTTTTCTATTGAGATCAAACTCCGTAAACCTTCCTGCTGATGCAGGAAGTTCTACTCTAAACATAACAGCTAATGTACAATGGACTGCTAGTTCTGACCAAACTTGGCTCACAGTTAGTCCTAGTTCTGGTATAGGTGATAATACATTTACTTTGACTTACCAAACAAACTCATCAAACATTATTCGTACTGCCAAAATTTTTGTATCTGCTAACGGCATAACATCGCAAGTAATATCTGTTTCTCAAATAGGAGTTGCAAAATCAATAGATATTACAGCAGGTACTTTAGCAACAGCATTAACATCCACTGAACTTGACGGAATTGTTGACCTTACCATTACAGGTACTATTGATGCCAGAGACTTTAAAACTATGCGCGATAATATTCCAAACTTAGCAAAATTAGATTTAAGCAAAGTTACTATTGCTGCTTATACTGGAACAGAAGGAACGTTAAATAATAATATTAGTTATACTTATCCAGAAAACACGTTTCCTGATTATGCATTTTTCAATACTGTTACAGGTAGCAAAGTAAGTTTAACTTCAGTAATAATACCTTCTTCAGCTACTTCAATTGGATATTATGCTTTAGTCGGATGTACAGGTCTGTCAGGAACATTAAATATACCTTCGAATGTTACAAGTATAGGGTATTCTGCCTTTTCCAATTGTATTGGAATTAACAGCATAATAATTCCAAAATCAGTAACATCAATTGGAAGTTCAGCATTTAGCAATTGTGTAGGTATGACTTCAATTTACGCATATTCTACTATTCCAATTGATATAAGCTTAATGAGTAATGTTTTTAATGGTGTAAACAAAGCAACATGTACATTGTATGTACCAAAAGGATCAATATCTGAATATCAAGCAGCAAATCAATGGCAGGATTTTGCTGAAATCATTGAAATGATTACTACTGATTTATCAATTAATATCATTGAAAAGATAAATATTTTTCCAAATCCGGTAACAGATGCTTTCCAAATTAACGGTGTTGAAGGTTTGGTTATGCTTAGGCTATTGGATATTAACGGTAGGTTATTACTTGCTAAAAAAGTAACAGACAACGAATCTGTATCTGTTTGCTCATTACCCAAAGGATTGTATATAGTGAAGTTGATAACAGCAGATGGCACATTGGAACGGAAAGTGATAAAGAAATAAGTGATTTGAAAAATCCTTGTACAATCCGGTCAGTCGGTTATGAAAGACGAATTGCTGGTTGAAATCAGTTCGATTGACGAGTAAATTAAAGCTACCTAACCAAAGAAATCGAATTATTAGTAATATATTTTCTCCGCAATTGACATGAAAGTGTAATTGCGGGATTTTTTTCTTTAACTCAAATTACATTTAATCCGACCCAAAAAATGTAGTTCAGTAAGTTGAGCGTCTTCGAGTTCAGATTTGAGCACTACAGATTTTTTCTTTATGAAGGGTGCATATTTGTATTTCAGAGCATCGTATAGCTGTATAATTTTTTTGATTCGGAGCAACGCCGTATTTTGATAAGTTCTTCTTTGTGATTTTAAGCCAAATTTCTTACAGCTTTTGGGTAATCATTATGCATAATTTCTTTCCAGTCCGAATTGATTCCGTTTTGTTTTAATTGGTATCATACCGCAAGTAGAGTATGTTTAAACTCAGAGCAGATTGTTGAACTGATTGTTCGTTAATATTTACCCTGTCCTTACAGATTTGTTTATTTATAATGGTAAAGAATGGCACTGGTAGTTGGAATTTATTTCTTAAACCGTTGTATCAGGTTATAGGCTTTATAAATTCCAAGTTCACCTGCTTTGCTTAAATCGGCCAAAACTTTTGTGTCTTCATTAATAAAGAGATAGGTGAGACCTCGGTTATAATAAGCTTCGGCAAAATCACCATCAATTTGTATAGCTTTCGTGTAGTTTAAAATTGCTGTCTGAAAATCCTTTTGTGAGCACAGGATATTGGCTTTATTGTAATAGGCAAAGCTAAAATCCGGATTTAGATCATTGACTTTTGAAAAATCGGCCATGATTAAAGTAACGTCAAACAATGCCTGTCCTTCAGAACTTACTTTTTTTGTTCTCTTCTCATCAGTCACAGTTTTACCATTGACATCAACAGAATTCTTGTTGTAATCTAGCAACTTATACCGGATATTTGCCCGGCAAAAATAAGCCAACATAAAGTCAGGTCGTAGATTAATGGCTTTGTTCAGGTCTTCTACAGCACTATTAAAATCCTGAACCATTGCAAATTCAAGTGACCGGTTGAAGTAAATATCCGCATTCTGATTATCTTTTTCAAGTTTGGCAGAAATGTCATTAATTGCCTCGAAATGGCTGTTTACCAGTTCAGCTGTAAGGGGTAATTCGTTGTTGGTAATTTTTAATATCGTACTGATTTTCTTTAGTTTGTTGTATATTTCGAGTGTAGGATAATACAGGTTGGTATGTCTGATCTCATCGTTTTTGGCATAATAGGTCATTACAAAATTCCGCTCATTAATCACATCGGTGTATTTATCCTGAACTGTACCTCGAGTTGCTTCGGTATATTTTTGTTCCGACTCGTTGTCGTCAATATTCTGAGCTGCGAAGCGGTTGAAAAATTCAGTTTTTTTACTTGTAGAGCTTTTCTGTGTATTCAAAGCCAACTTATTGGTTGCCTGAATGTTTTCTTTGTTTTTGTGCGAAATATAATCTTTGTTTTTTTCAATATTATCAGCCAGTTGGCGATACTGAAATGCAGCTTTCTGATTTCCTAAAGCAGCCTCGCATTGCGAAACCCCAAAATAGGCAGGAAGGAAATACTGATATTTTGAAATGATTTTTTTATAATCTTTTATTGCTGTTCTGTAATCTTTGAGCGAAGTTTCAACCATAGCCTTTTGCAGAAGCGCTTCACTCATTGTGGAGTCAAGCTTCAAAACAGTGTTTAAGTCTGACAGAGCATTGTTATAGTCACCCAGATTGGCACGAAGTAACCCACGGTTATAATATATCAGCGCATTGTTCTTGTCCATTTTTACTGCCGTGTTGTAATCGCTCAGTGCTTGATTGTAGTTCTTTTTTTCTACATTGACGATACCACGGTTAATGTAATCGCCCACATTTGTTGATTTACGTTTAATGGCTTCGGTATAATCTTTTAACGCACCGGTTTTGTCGTTTTTCATCATTCGCAAAATGGCTCTCGCACTCCACGACATAAAATTAGCACTGTCTTTTTGAATGTATAGATTGAAGGTTTTTTCAGCAGCCAGTGTATCTTTCATCTCGAGTTGCAATCGACCTTTTTCGTAATACAAATTGGTTGATTTTGGACTGAGTTTCAGGTAGGTTTCGCAATCTTCCATTGCACCCATATAATCTTTGTTCTGATCACGGGCATCCATGCGGTTCATAAGCAAATTCAGACTATTGGGGCTGAATTCCAATGCTTTTCCGAAATCGGCAATGGCTTCGTTGTAAAAACTGAGTTTACGGCGCGCAAAACCTCTGGCGTAATATGCCTGAGGCATAAAGGGATTGATTTCTATGGCTTTGGAACAATCTTCATCTGCACTCTGATAGTCGCCTAATTGAATTTTAGCAATCGCACGGTAAAAATACGGTTCGGCCAGGTAAGGCTTTATTTTGATAACCTGATTAAAGTACTGAATAGAAAGTACATAATCTTCGAAATACAGCGCATTCTGACCAATAGTCATAATTCGCTCCGTGTTCCACTGAGCAAATCCTGATGCCGAATTTAAAGCTATGATTAGGGTTAAAAGTACTTTCTTCAATGAGGTCATATTTAATTATTGAAAAGCATTGGTTTCGCAACCTGCGTTTGCATTGAATGTAGATGGTATATCAAAAGGTTCGGTTGCAGAATACCCTAAATCTTTGTCAGCCAATACTCTCTTCATATATAAGGCCCAAATTGGCAAGGCCATTGCAGCACCCTGTCCTTCGGCTATATTATCGAAGTGAATGGATCGGTCTTCACCTCCAACCCAACCACCTGAAACAAGTGAAGGGGTGTAACCCATAAACCATCCATCGGAGTTGTTTTGTGTTGTTCCTGTTTTACCACCCATTGGCATGCGTAATCCATACGTTCCACGGATACGACCACCAGTACCACCATCCACAACCGCCTGCATCATGTAAACCATTTTGTAAGAAGTGGTTTCGCTGAAAATTTCGTGCATTTGAGGCGTGAATTTTCCAATTACATTCCCGTTTGCATCTTCAATGCGGGTTACGTACATTGCTTCGGTGCGAATGCCTTTGTTTGGGAAAGCAGTATAGGCCTGTACCATTTCGGAAACTGATATTTCGCAAGGTCCAAGACATAACGATACAACAGGGTCAATTTGTCCGGTAATTCCAAAGGAACGCATCATTTTCACCATGGCGGTGGGTGTAAATAGACTCATTAAATAGGCTGATATCCAGTTATCAGAGTTCGCCAAACCCCATCGTAACGACACAATATCGCCCACTTTTTTGTTTTTGGTGGTTGTTTTTGGAGTCCAGGGTTTGCCCGTGCCATCCATTAATGTTATAGATTGCCAAGGGGTTTTATCGCAAGGCCACATACCTTCTTCCATGGCGAGTGTGTAGAGATAAGGCTTAACGGTAGAACCAACCTGACGGCGACCTATATTCACCATATCGTACTGGAATTGCGAGAAATCCGGTCCACCGATATAGGCTTTCACTTCACCGTTATGCGGATTCATTGACATAAAACCACAGCGCAGAAAGTATTTATGATAGCGGATGGAATCCATTGGAGACAACAGTGTATCAATCAAGCCATCATACGAATAAACCTGCATTTCAATCGGTTGTTTAAATACCTCACGGATTTCAGATTCCGACATTCCTTCGTTTTTCATACGATTGTAACGGTCCGACTGTTTCATAGAACGTGTCATAGTGGCTTCAATCTCTTCAGGCTTCATAATTCGTGCGAATGGAGCATAACTTCTGTTCTTTTTTTCTTTGAAAAAGCCTTTTTGAAGTGCCTGCATGTGTTCATTCACGGCTTCTTCGGCATATCGCTGCATGCGTGAATCGATGGTGGTATAAATTTTCAGCCCATCAGTGTAAATATTATAAGGTGACCCATCAGCCTTTTTATTCTTATTGCAGAATCCAAAAAGTGGATTTGTATCCCATGCTTTTTTATCCTGTTCATATTTATCCATTTGCCAACTGGCGTAGTCATTTTTAACCGGTTCTCTGGCAGAGAGAATTGAACGAAGATATTCTCTGAAATAAGCTGCCAGCCCAAGTTTGTGATCTACCTTTTGGTATTTTAATGTAAGCGGTAAAGCCTTCAGAGAATCAAACTGCTCACGACTAATAAAATCGGCTTTGCGCATTTGATTGAGTACCACGTTTCTACGTTCCATGGTGCGTTTGTTGAATCTCACCGGATTAAAATAGGCCGGATTTTTACACATTCCTACCAGAGTAGCAGCTTCTTCCACTTTTAAATCAGCGGGTAACTTGCTGAAATAAATCTGTGAAGCTGATTTTATCCCGACAGCATTGTTCAGAAAATCAAATTGATTCAGATACATGGCCAGAATTTCTTCTTTGGTGTACAGTTTTTCCAGTTTTACTGAAATTACCCATTCAATGGGTTTCTGTAAAGCACGTTCAATGAGATTACCAGCTTGAGGGGAATATAACTGCTTGGCTAACTGCTGGGTAATTGTACTACCACCACCGGAGTTTTTACGGTGAGCAATACCAGTGAGGATGAAAGCACGGGTAAGTGAGCGACCGTCGATTCCGGAATGGTCATAAAACCTAACGTCTTCTGTTGCTACCAACGCATTGACAACATTTTTGGAAATTTGTTCGTAGTGAACACCCACGCGATTCTGTTTACTGTAAAAATAACGACCTAACAGCTGTAAATCAGAAGAATATATTTCAGTGGCAAACTTGCTTTTCGGGTTCTGAAGTTCATCAATAGGAGGTAGGTAGCCAATCCAGCCCATGTTTATGCTCACAAACATTAAGGTTAAACCGATTATTCCTAATAAGAAAAGCCTCCAGAACCACCGTTTAAATATAGAACGAAAATCACGTTTTTTAGCTGTATTTTCCATATAAACTGATATTTATTAAAGCCACAAAAGTACAAATTATTTTACAAATTATACTTTCATCAATTCCGTTAATATTTGATTCGAAATCAGCACACCGCTGGTAGTTAAACTCAATCTGTTGTTTGATAAGTTAATGTGTAAACTATCGATATAATGACGACAGTTTTCAATACATTCATTCATAAATTCACTTCCAAATTCTCGTTCAATATATTCTAAATCAATACCTTCAGCTGTACGAAGCGAAACCATGACATAGTCATTGAACTGTTCATTGGTTGTTAAATCCTCAGTTTCGAAAAAATTACCGTGGTTTTCCACTGCATACATATATCCCAGAATAGATGCAACATTCCATTGCCTTCCGGTTATGTTATATGAATGAGCCGAAGGTCCTAATCCAATGTAAGGTTGTTGTTTCCAGTACGATGAATTGTGCCTTGACCTGAAACCTTTCTGAGCAAAGTTAGATATTTCATAGGCATCAAAGCCTTTTTGTTTCAGTTTCTTAACCAACAATAAATACATTTCATTCATTGTGTCGTCATCAACCGGAATTATTTCAGCTTTTTCACGTTGTTCCCATAGTTTTGTGCCTTCTTCGTAAGTCAAACCATAGGAAGAAATGTGCTGAACATTCAGACTTAGTGCCGTATCGAGATGATTTTCCCATTTTTCAATAGTTTGATAAGGCAATCCGTATATTAAATCTATGCTGATATTGTTGAATCCGGCATCTTGTGCATTTTTAACTGCATTTACTGCCTGATTTCCATTGTGGCGACGATTGATGAGTTTCAAATCTTCATCATCGAACGACTGAATGCCAATGCTGATACGGTTAAAGGGAAGTGATTGAATTGATTCAAAAAAAAGAACCGTTAAATCATCAGGATTAGCTTCGAAGGTTATTTCAGCATCATCACTGACTGTAAAAGTTGCATATATTGCCTTGAAAATGACAGCAAACTGCCCTGGTTTCAGAACGCTCGGTGTTCCTCCGCCAAAGTAAATTGTATCAATCTGATTGGAAGGTAAATAATCAGCACGGATTTCTATTTCTTTACAAATAGAATCGACCAATAGGGGAATGTGTTTGGGTGCAACTTCAGTATAGAAATCGCAGTATGTACATCTTTTCTTGCAAAAAGGAATATGAATATAAATCCCTGACATATCCAGAATATATGATACTAAAAAAGGATTTACCGATTATCGATAAATCCTTTTCCTTGTCGGGGTAGCGGGATTCGAACCCACGACCCCCTGCTCCCAAAGCAGGTGCGCTA
>JBAXMR010000083.1:0-22085 GCA_037134195.1 Paludibacter sp.
ATCTAAGAGGCAATGAATTGATAAATGTTCAGATTATATTTTCACAAGCCCTTATTACTTTTTTACTAAAAATCAAATAATCACTTACTGCTCCACTTTTGCAGACATTGTTTCGTTTTTTTCGTTACAAACGCTCAATCATTTACCTCTCGTTGCAAAAGAGTGGGAGAGTGGTTGATTTAAGATTTCCATCTTTCAAGGTCTGGTAATAAATTTTCAGCCAACTCTCTGGCTTTACTTTCGGGGATGTTCATTCTTGAAACGGAAATCTGAATATTTTTTTCAATCTTTTCTTGTAAACTTATCCCTTCGTCCAGGAATTTACCCTCTTTTAAGCAAAAACTACAATACATATCGCTTACGCTATTATCTGTATTTGTTCCACCTTTATTTGGATCTTTGTCAAGAGGCATACCACAACTTTGACAGATTTGATTTTTTGTTTCCATTTTTCTTTTTCTTTTTTGAAATAATAGATTCAATGTCGTTTAGATAAGGAATTTCAAATTTCAGGATAATTCAAATAAGATAATAAGGGTATTTTGCTTGTTGAATTATATCTACTAAAGGTTTAAATACCTGATTTGTATTGATTATTAACCCTTAGTAGAGAGAATATACTATTTTGACTTCCCCTTATTTTTTTTGTAAAAGCTAAACGACATTGATAGTGGATTTTAAAATTCAGCCTAAAATCAGTGTATATGCCATATTGTCCCATGTTTTGTATTGATAAGATTTTTCACCGCACATACCCACCCACCATGTAATATGTGCAATGAACTATCTTTTTGTCACCCCTTCACCATCTTCACTTCCAGTCCGTATGGTTCATCGCCGGTTATGGTAATCATGTGTATTTGGGTAACGTAGCCCAATTTTGTTGCCGTTACGGTGTAGATTCCCGGGGTGATGGTTTTTTGATGGAATCCTCCTTTTTCGGCAGTTTGTTTCACTATAGGTTCTGAGCTGCCGTCGTTAAGAGTAAGGGTTACGGTGGCGTTGGGTATGCCTGCATCGGTAATGGAATCGGATACATGACCATTTAGCTGGTTGGTGCTGCTATGATATTCCACTTTCCGTTTTACCCAGTACAATTTATACATTTCAGAATCCGAATTGTGAATCAGTTCCACTTCATCGTCCAGTTTCGCTATAATTGCATCCGCTTGCTTGTAGTCATCATTCAAATCGCCCGATAAATTCTTGTATTTTCCTTTTTCGGTAGACAATTGGGGGTTGATAGCTTCAAAATTGCTGATTATTTCGAGCAGCGAAGCCTGTGTATCTGTCGTTAATTGGTATTTTGTCAGGTCAGTCAACGATTCATTAATATAACCGTACAGCGATTTTGCATACACAATCACATCAATTTCTTTCATTTTCGATAGCTTGGTATCGCTCAGCGTACAAAATGCAATCAGAGGCTTGTTATCTTTGTAGTTGGCATACGGTTTCAATTTTCCGGCATCTTCCAACAGGCGTACTTTAAACTGAGCACTCAACTGGTTTTGTTGTTCTTTAATTTTGCCCGTGCCTTCATTTTTTAGTTGAGTGATGGACATAATGCTCTGAATTACATCGTCTAATGCTTTCAGATATTCTTCACCGTTAGGTAATTTGGCTAAAATAGCCGGTTCCGATCTTAAAAGTACCCGTAATACTAAGTACATTTTAAGTTTTTTTTCTTGTAAACTAGTCATAATCTTTATTTTTTTAATAATTAGTAATTCATTTTTAGTGTTCCAGATTTTAATTTTATTGTTTCAGACTCTATTTTTTAGGTTTCAGATTGCCTTTTTTCGTTTACAGATTGCAATTTCTCTAATTCAACTTCCAGTTTAGATGTTCTTGATTGCAATTTCTCTAATTCAACTTCCAGTTCAGATGTTCAGGATTGCAGTTTAGATGTTTCTGATTGTAGTTTTTCTAATTCAAATTCCAGTTTAGATATTTCTGATTGTAGTTTTTCCTTTTGAAATTGCAGTTTAGATGTTCCAAATTGCAGTTTTCCCCTTTCAGATTCCGGTTTTTCGGTTTCAGATTGAAAAAACAATGTCCCTACGACTCAGTATGAGCCGATAAATTAATCTGTTTGTAGCGGAATGTTTACTGTAAAAGATTCTCCGTATACTTGCTAACGCAGAGTGGGGTAGTAGTCGGAAAAAGAAGTGCGTGAATCACCGGGTTAGTGGCTTGTTGATTTAACCGACTGGTTTTTTTAGTCCCTTGTTGGTTGAGACCTGAAGTGCAAATTGTGTTCATAATTGTATTTATTAGATTTTGGTACGATAGAAAGTCACTTTATAAACCTCAAATTAAAATACTCCTCCCGAAAACATCAACATCAATAATAATAATAATACAAATTAAATAAATTTTATTATAATATGCAATAGTAAGATTTATAATTTAATCAGTTTGAAACATGATATTATTAATTTAAACCTATAAAGTTTTAGATTGTTAGCATTAACATCTTGATTTGTTGAATTTTACATAATGTAGCACAAAATACTACGATAATAATTATTAACTCACAAATATATATATTTAATATATTTTAAATTTAGATAAAAATGGGTGGCTTTTTCTCATTTCATTTTCATATCCTCAAGGGAACGGGAAATTAGAAACCTCCGGTTATATAATTAATCCGGATAAGATAAATCAAAAAAAACTCCCAACAGAAATAATCTGTAAGGAGCTTTTTACTCGAACGATATATTTTAAATTCTTTCCTGTCAACAGTTCTTTCTAATCAATCCTCTTCTTTTGCTTTAAACGATTCCCACACAAAGTAAGCAATTAAGGCCAGAAATGCAACTAAGGCAGCAATTTGAGCACCTTTTCCATCGGGATTTTGCCATACATTCAGATTCATGGCTTCGCCATTGCCGGTAAAGAAAATGATAAATGCACCAACCACCCCAAACAAAGCCGCTCCTGCAATAAATCCTGATGAAATAAGAATTCCACGTTGTACCCGTGCATTATTGAGTTTATTATTTTTGGTGCTTTTAGAAAACCAGTGATTCAATAAACCTCCTACTATAAGTGGTGTATTCAATGGCAATGGAATAAACATTCCCAAAGCAAAAGCAAGGGGCGATATGCCTAACCAGTTAATGAGTATTGAAATAACTGCACCAATTCCCAGCAATACCCAGCTTACACCAGTTCCTGACATTAAAGGCTCAATAATGGCAGCCATCGCATTCGCCTGTGGAGCGGTCATGGGTTGCGGATGTTGCGGTGTTTGCACAAAGCCATAAGCCTGATTCAGTATAAAAATCACAACTCCCACGGTTGCTGCCGAAACAAGCGTTCCCAGAAATTTATAAGTTTGTTGTTTTGCCGGAGTAGTTCCAAGCCAGTAACCCACTTTTAAGTCGGTAATAAAACCTCCGGCCATCGAAAGGGCTGTACACACAATTCCACCGATAATCAAGGCGCTTACCATTCCCTGCCAGCCTTTCAGTCCCACCGAAACCAGAATTACGGATGAAAGTATCAAAGTCATTAAGGTCATTCCCGATACTGGATTGGAGCCCACAATGGCAATAGCATTGGCTGCTACGGTGGTAAAGAGAAATGATATGATCAGAATGGTAATCAATGCCACAACTGCCTGTAATAAGGTAATTTTGACGCCGATAATCAGGAAAACAAATATTGCAACTAAAGTTAAGAATATTAGAAGCATAACAAAGGACATTTTCAAGTCTTTCTGTGTCCGTTCCACTTTTTCTTCGGAATGGGCTTTTCCACCAATACCTAATGCCAGTTTAAATGCGCTGCCAATAACGCCCGAAGATTTGATAATTCCGATAATCCCTGCCATGGCAATAGCACCGATACCAATTGGTCGCACGTACAATTTGAAAAGCTGTTCGGCCGACATAGCTGCAAAGGGGTTTACACCTCCACTTAAATGTGCTGAAAGCGAACCGATTTCATTAACCAACGGAATAAGTACCAACCACGATAGCAAAGAACCAACCGTGATAATTAATGCGTAACGAAGTCCTACAAGATAGCCAAAACTAAAAATAAGTGCGCTGACATTGAATTTGAGCACCATTTTTACTTTGTCGGCCATCATTTCTCCAATAGGAATAATGCGGGTTGTAATTTCTTCACTCCAGAGTTTAAATGCCGAGAAACAAAAATCGAATAATCCACCAATAATCCCACTTACAATAAGCAGTTTTGCCTGACTTCCACCTTTTTCGCCGGTCATCAGAATTTCGGTTGTGGCAGTTGCTTCAGGGAAAGGCAGTTTTCCATGCATATCTTTTACAAAATACTTGCGGAACGGAATCAGGAACAGAATTCCCAGAAAACCACCCAAAAGTGATGAAAAGAATATCTGCCAGAAGTCCACCTGTATTTCAGGAAATTTAGCCTGAAGAATATAAAGTCCGGGAATAGTAAATACAGCTCCTGCAACGATGA
Source organism: Paludibacter sp. (assembly GCA_037134195.1). Lineage (GTDB taxonomy): Bacteria > Bacteroidota > Bacteroidia > Bacteroidales > Paludibacteraceae > Paludibacter. The sequence continues at coordinate 4,459 of JBAXMR010000083.1, forward strand.
CGCCCGAAGATGCTCCAATGGATTGAATAATTACATTTTGTCCCAACGAACCTTTTTTTCGCATTGCAGCGGAAGCTCCTACTGCTATAATGGAAATTGGAATTGCTGCTTCAAAAACCTGTCCGATTTTCAAACCTGAATAAGCAGCTGCTGCCGAAAAAATAACCGCCATGAGCAGTCCCATTCCGAGTGACCATGTTGTATCTTCAGGAAATTTGCCACTTGCAGGCATCACCGGTTTATATTCTTCGCCTTCTTTTAATTCACGATACGCATTTTCGGGTAATCCGTCTTTTTGTTCTTCCATTGAGTGATTGGTTATTTGGTGATTAGTGATTGGAGATTAGTGATTGGAGATTAGTTGTTTAGAGATTAGTTGTTTAGAGATTATGTTTAGAGATTAGTGATTAGTGATTAGTGAATAGAGTTTAGTGTTTAGTTGATTGGTTATAAACTATAAATTATAAACTATAAACTACTGTTTAATCCTAACTGCATTTATCCGCTTCGGGCTTTTTTTAAAAAAATATTTTTTAAAATCAGGAACAGGTATTTGACATCGGTAATAAAAACACCTTTCTTTTCACATTCAATCAGGTATTTCATTTCCGATTGTTCAATTTCTTCCAACGTTTTAGGCATATCTGCATAAAATGGAGGTAAAAGTCCGGGTTTAAATTTATTCCTTTTTTGCTGTAATTCCTTACTGTATAGGCTATAATAATGATTACTAAGCGGCCTGACCCCTACTAATTTCATTTCACCTTTAAGAAAATTAAAAATCATTGGTAATTCATCAAGCCAGTATTTTCGCAAAATTGATCCAATAGTTGTTACTCTAAAATCTTTATTAAACTTGCCACCTTCTTTGAGACTGTGCTTTTCAAAAATATAACATTGCAGGTATTCTGAAAACGGATGCATAGTTCTCATTTTGAAAACTTCAAACGGCACACCGTTTTTACCAACTCTTTTCAAACGAATAAGCGGTCCATAAATGATATTTTGAGGTGGTTCAGGCTGCTTCACCCGTTGTGCAACTACGTATGTAAGTTTATCTATTTTTTTTTCTTTTATAACTTTAAATCCGCTATAATAAAGGCGTCCAAGTACTTCTGTTTTAGAAAAAATACGGTCTTTACCACGAGAAATAAAATAGTATAATTTTCTGGTAATAAATATTTTAGGCATAAACCGTTTGTATATATAATCTAACGAGTAGACTATATAATTAATACCTTTGATGTATTTTTTAAGAATTTGATTTTTTCGGGTGCTCTTTGATTCAAAGCAACAAATAAAAATACCGTTATCTGAAATTTTATCATTGATTATCTGAAATTTTCGATTTACAGCACGCATATCATTCAATCGTTCAAGTTGAATCATCGTTGAATATAAGTAATTTGGATGCATCTGTAGGTCTTCGGGATTATTTGAAATATATACAAAGGTGTTTCCACTTGATAAATTAATTTCATTCTTTAGAAAATTAAGTGCTTTTTCACCCGAATATAATTGAATTGTATTGCAAAGTTGGTTATAACTATCTTCATCTAATGGGTTAGCCGGTTTAACTTGTGCATTATTTCGTTCTACCGGAGTAGAAAATTCTATTTCGCGGTACTCAATGGCAAAGCGGTAAGCAAAATAAATTGAAATTGCAATATAGTTTATCAGAAATACTCCAATAGTAATTGATAAAAGGACGTAACCAGAAAACTCTTTAAAGAAAAGATGTAGTAGAAGAGAAAAAAATATAAATAAAATTTCACAGACATAAAGTAACCGTAATGTAGCAACATAATATTTTTGCTTTTGAAGTGGTTTGTATCTTTGAAACAAATAAGATACAAAAACCCATGCAATTGAGTAAAATAATGTTGGCCATGAGTATTTCTCAAAAGGGATATGAGTTGTAAGTGGAAACCAATCAAGAACTACGTATGAACTTAACAATAGCATCAAAAGGTCACCAAGTATATTTAATCTTTTTGGTTTGTAGAATTTCATTTTCAGTTGAAGTAATTATGCAAAAATACAACGAATTTCGTAAAAATCACTCATTAAAATGCTTTGTTAATTGTAATTATTGCAAAAAAAGCCTGATATATTTAAATATCAGGCTTTTAAGAATAAAATTATATTAACGATCAGGAAAGTTTTTTGTCCAGATTACGTTTAATCGCAGCTAAAAACTCCTGTGTGCTCAGGTAATCCTTGCGGGCAATGTTATCACCATGTACCAAAATAGCAAGGTCTTTCGTCATTTCGCCTGCTTCAACAGTTTCAACACAAACTTGTTCTAATTTCTGACAGAAATTAATCAAAGCGTCGTTTCCGTCTAATTTACCACGGTGTTCCAAACCCCGACTCCATGCAAAAATGGATGCAATCGGGTTCGTCGAAGTTTCTTTACCTTGTTGGTGCTGGCGGTAATGGCGCGTTACAGTGCCATGAGCAGCTTCAGCTTCAACCGTTTTACCATCAGGTGTAACTAAAACAGAAGACATCAAGCCCAATGAACCAAATCCTTGTGCAACTGTATCCGACTGAACATCACCATCGTAGTTTTTGCATGCCCACACAAAACCACCGCTCCATTTCATAGCCGAAGCCACCATGTCATCAATTAAGCGATGCTCGTAAGTGATACCGGCTTTTTTGAAATCTGCTTCAAATTCTTTTTCATACACTTCCTGAAAAATATCTTTGAAACGTCCGTCGTAAGCTTTCAAAATTGTGTTCTTGGTTGACATATAAAGTGGCCATTTCTTCTCCAAAGCTACTTGAAACGATGATTTAGCAAAGCCGTAAATTGATTCGTCGGTATTGTACATGGCCATTGCCACGCCATCGCCTTCAAAATTATAGACTTCCCATTCTTTGGTTTCACCGGCTTCATTGGTAAAAGTCATTTTGAGTTTACCTTTGCCTTTAATTACAACATCAGTCGCTTTGTACTGGTCACCAAAAGCATGACGGCCAATTACAATTGGTTTTGTCCAGCCCGGAACTAAACGAGGTACATTAGAACAAATAATTGGTTCGCGGAAAACCGTTCCACCAATGATATTTCGCAATGTTCCGTTTGGTGATTTCCACATCTTTTTGAGTTTGAACTCTTCAACTCGGGCTTCATCTGGTGTTATAGTGGCACATTTTATACCCACATTGTACTTGTTGATAGCATTAGCAGCTTCAACAGTTACTTCGTCGTTGGTTAAATCACGGTTTTCAATTCCTAAATCGTAGTACTTTATATCCAGATCGAGATATGGAAGAATAAGTTGTTCTTTTATAAATGACCATATTATTCTGGTCATTTCGTCACCGTCGAGCTCTACAACGGGATTGGTTACTTTAATTTTATTCATAATGAAAAGCCCCCTAAATTCAAACCTCACCCCTAACCCCTCTCCTTGAGGAGAGGGGAATAGAGTTGGGGGATTTATTGGAGCATTTGTATAAGGATTATTAATTGAAATAAATGAGTAAATTCTATTATTTCCACTCTTAAAGTCCCCTTTGGGGGATTTAGGGGGCTTTTTATCTTTTGTTTAATGGCACAAATTCTTTGCGTTCGCCAACATTTTTATAAGCCGGACGGATAATTCGTTTGCTGGCAAAATTCAGTTCTTCAATACGATGAGCTGTCCAACCGGTAATACGAGCCATGGCAAACAATGGTGTAAATACTTCGGTTGGCAAACCGATAGCTTCATAAACGAATCCTGAATAGAAATCGACATTGGTACAAACCTGTTTGTTGATATCATCACCTTTGAAAGTCATAAATGCATTTACTGAACGTTCGTCAAGCAATTCAAGGAAATCAAATTCTTTTTCAAGACCTTTTTCCAACGCCAAAGCACGTGCCATTTCTTTAAGCAACAAAGCACGTGGATCGGAAATGGTGTAAACTGCGTGACCAATACCATAAATCAAACCGCTCTTATTATAAGCTTCCTTATTCAGCATTTTTTTCAGGTAAGCATCAATTTCTTTTACATTTTTCCAGTCTTTGATGGCAGTTTTCAAATGTTCAAACATTTCGTTTACTTTTATATTCGCACCACCATGCAATGGACCTTTTAATGAACCAATTCCTGTAGCAATAGCCGAATAAGTATCAGTTAATGTAGAACTTACAACCCGAACAGCAAAGGTTGAATTGTTACCACCACCGTGATCGGCATGAAGAATGAGCAACAAATCAAGAATTTTTACATCAAGTTCGGTATAATTATCAGAACCTTTCATCATATAAAGGAAATTTTCTGCAATGGAAACATTTTCTTTTGGATGACGAATATGCAACACACGTCCTTGTTGGCTATGACGAAGAATATTAAATGCATAAGCCACAATGGTAGGGAATTTGGCAATCAAGTCAATGGATTGACGAATGAGGTTATCACGCGAAATATCATCCGCATTCTTGTCGAAAGTGTACATTTCCAGTACGCTGCGAGCCAAAATGTTCATAATATCAACTCCTTCCAAATCAATGATATTCATCGTAGCTTTTTTATCCAAAGCCATACCCTGATTCAAAATAGCAGAGAACATTTTTAACTCTTCCGCATCAGGCTGATAGCCCGAAAGAAGTAAAAAGGCAGTTTCTTCAAAACCAAGCCGGTTTTCAGCTTGCAATCCGTGTACTAAATCTTCTACATCGATACCACGGTAAAATAACTTTCCGGGAACAGCTTTAGTTCCACCTTCCGGTAATTTTTCGTATCCAACAACATCACCAACTTTTGTTAAGCCAACTAATACTCCAGAGTGGTCCTCATTTCTTAAACCGCGCTTTACGTTAAATTGTTTAAATAATTCCTTGTCGATTCGACTGGTAGTTTTAATTGTTTCTGAGAGTTTGTAAATTAAATAATCCCTTTCCATGACATTTGATTTTATATTGTTATTATTATTCTTCTTCCTGATTGTTTAACACGCTAAACACTAAATTTGTTTTTTGAAATAATGAATTTTTTATTTCTGCATGGCATTTAAGGCACTTCCGGCTTTAAACCATTCAATTTGAGCATCGTTGTAAGTATGAACAACTTCAAATTGTTCAGTACTTCCGTCAGCATGATTTAATAAAATAGTCAGGTTTTTGCCCGGGGCAAAAGTGGTCAGGCCAAGAATGCTGATTTTGTCGTTTTCGCGCACTTTGTCGTAATCGTTTTTGTCGGCAAAAGTCAGTGCCAGCATGCCTTGTTTTTTCAGGTTGGTTTCATGAATTCGGGCAAAGGATTTTACCAGAATGGCTTTCACGTTCAGGTGACGGGGTTCCATAGCAGCGTGTTCACGGCTTGAGCCTTCTCCGTAGTTTTCTTCGGCCACTACCACCGAACCAATTCCCTGAGCTTTGAATTTACGTGCCAGAGCCGGTACTGCAATGTATTCGCCACTTGAAGCGTCCAGCACGCAGTTTGTTTTATCGTTGAAGGTATTTACTGCGCCAATCAGCATATTATCAGAAATATTATCAATATGTCCACGGAATTTCAGCCAGGGACCGGCCATAGAAATATGATCGGTGGTACATTTGCCTTTAACTTTAATCAAAAGTGGTTGTTCGATATAATCTTTCCCATCCCAGGCTTTGAAAGCTTCGAGTTTCTGAAGGCGTTTGGAAGCAGGATCAATTTCCACCACCACCTTGCTGCCATCAGCCACCGGAGCAATATAACCGGCATCTTCTACTGCATAGCCTTTCAGCGGAAGTTCGTATCCTTTGGGTTCGGCCAGTTTTACCTGCTCACCTTTTTCGTTGGTCAGCGTGTCTGTCAGCGGATTGAAAGTCAAGCTACCGGCAATGGTAAGCGCCGATACAATTTCGGGCGAACCAATGAAAATATGTGTGTTCGGATTACCGTCGGCACGTTTGGCAAAGTTGCGGTTGAAGGAAGTGATAATAGAATTTGGACGTTCGGGTACATCGATTTCGCGTTTCCACTGACCGATACAAGGTCCGCAGGCATTCGCCATCACCACACCGCCAACCGATTCAAATTCGGCAATTACACCATCACGTTCGGCAGTATAACGAACCTGTTCCGAACCCGGATTGATGATAAATTGTGCCTGTACTTTCAGACCATCTTCTTTGGCTTTTTTCACGATTGAAGCAGCACGGGTCAAATCTTCATACGATGAGTTGGTGCAAGAACCAATCAGACCGGCTTCCATTTTTTGTGGATAGCCTTTTTCTTTTACGATTTGAGCAAATTCCGAAATAGTATAAGCCAAATCGGGAGTAAACGGACCGTTTACATAAGGTTCCAATGTGCTTAAATCAATTTCAATAAGGCGATCGTAGTATTTTTCAGGGTTTGCGATTACTTCAGCATCGGCCTGTAAATGTTCAATGTTTTGCAGAGCTAACTTAGCTATCGAAGCACGTCCGGTAGCTTCAAGGTAAGCGGCTGATTTTTCGTCGAAAGGGAAAACGGAAGTTGTTGCGCCCACTTCGGCACCCATATTACAAATTGTTCCTTTTCCGGTGGCCGAAAGTGAAGCAGTTCCTTCACCAAAGTATTCGATAATAGCATTTGTTCCACCTTTTACGGTAAGTATGCCTGCCAGTTTCAGAATCACATCTTTGGGTGAAGTCCAACCTGAAAGTTTTCCGGTCAGTTTCACACCAATCAGTTTGGGCATTTTAAGTTCCCATGGCATTCCGGCCATTACATCCACGGCATCGGCACCACCTACTCCAATGGCAATCATTCCAAGCCCACCGGCATTTACGGTATGAGAATCAGTTCCAACCATCATTCCACCGGGGAAAGCGTAGTTTTCTAATACCACCTGATGAATAATACCTGCTCCCGGTTTCCAGAATCCGATTCCGAATTTATTGGAAACAGCACTCAGAAAATCATATACTTCACGGTTGGTATCGTTGGCGGTTTTTAAATCGGTATTTGCACCGGCATAAGCCTGTATAAGGTGGTCGCAGTGAACAGTAGATGGAACAGCAACCGTTTTGCGCCCCGAATTCATTAATTGTAACAAGGCCATTTGAGCCGTTGCATCCTGCATAGCCACGCGGTCGGGCGAAAAGTTTACATAATCAACAGCACGTTCGTAATTTTTCAGTGTTTCATCAGCTGCGAGGTGAGAGAAAAGAATCTTCTCAGTCAAAGTGAGCGGACGTTGCAGTTTATTTTTAATTTCAGTAATTTTTTGTGGAAGCGATTCATAAACTCGCTGAATCATTTGTTCATCAAAAACCATAAATTTTGTATTTTTATCAATTTGTAATCGTTTCAAAGGCAAATATACACAAAATTTGGAATCTTGTGCAATAGAAAATTCTTTTTATTATATTTTTTAAATTATAAGTAGTATGAATTATTTAATGTCGTAAAATAAAGCTAATTCAATTTACTAAACGCAAAGGAGCAAAGTAGCTATGACGCAAAGTAAATATTATGTTTGCGGCTTCGTGTCTTAGCAACTTAGCGTGCAAAATACGACATTATATTGTTCTCATTAGTTGTTTTCTTAGTTAAATTTTAATCTGCTAAGTATCCAAACTTACCATTGTTCAAATCTTCGTAAGCCTGAATAATTTCTTCGCGTGTATTCATTAGGAAAGGTCCGTATGGAAAAATTGGTTCATTTATTGGTTCACCGCTTAAAATAAGCACGATTGAATCCTCTGTTGCTTCCACATGAATGTCAGTGCCTTCGTTATTAAACAATACAACCTGATCTGTTCTGGCTGATTGTCCATTGGCTTTAACACTTCCTTCAATTAAAACAAAGCAGGTATTGTAATTTTCAGGAAAAGAAAACTGCAGGTTAGCCCCTTTTTTCAATCGGGCATTATACATTTCGATGGCTGTAAACGATTTGGCAGGACCTTTTATCCCATTGTATTCACCTGCAATGACCTCAACAATGCCCATATTTTCCGGCAAAATAGCTTGTCCGAACTCTTCACGAAGAATCGGCTGATAATTCGGTGCATCCATTTTGTTTTTGGCGGGTAAATTCACCCACAACTGAACCATTTGAAATTCGCCCCCTTTTTTGCTCCATTCCTTTTCGTGATATTCCTTGTGCAAAACGCCCGAAGCAGCCGTCATCCACTGCACATCGCCTTCGCCAATTACCCCGGCATTTCCGGCACTGTCGTGATGCGCCACCTTGCCTTTGTAAGCCAAAGTAACCGTTTCGAAACCGCGATGCGGATGAACTCCCACACCACGTGGTGTAACAGTTGGCGAAAATTCAATCTTTGCACCATAGTCCATCAGGAAGAAAGGACTCATGCGCTGCAAGCCAAGTTTCCCGTTCCCCGGGAAAAAATTATGTACCCTGAAACCATCGCCCACCATGTGAGCCGGAGGTGGAGGAAGAATTTGCTGTATGCTGCGGAGTTTTGACATTTGAATAAGTTTTACTTCCTAAACAAACATAATGCTTTTTGGTTCGAGTTAATGTGAATTTTATTATATATTCTGTCTTTATTTTACTTGTTTAATTCAATATTTTGATGAGTTTTGTTGTGCTAAATTTTAGTATCGTTAGATGCAACTTAATTAAGTTAGAATACTAATTATGAAAAAATTACAGGTATTTATTTTGGGAATTATATTATATCTATATTTTTAAAACTAAAAAAGCAGATGAAACCACCTGCTTTTTAGTTTTAATCAAGTTCTCCTTTTTAATCTATTAATCTCTATACCGATATTACAGTTAAAAAATTATTAAAAGTAAAAAATTAGTTTATTTTGATATTTTATTATTTTTCTATAATTACAATTTTCAAAATGTTGAAAAACTCCCAATATTTTAAAAGGATACTTATATTCTTTCACCCAGTTGTATAATAAGTTTATTTTAAAATTGCCTTAAAAAGATCATTCATATTGGCGTACAGTAATAATCCAAATAATAAAACCATTCCAACATTTTGTGCATATTCCATAAACTTATCGTTTGGTTTTTTGCCTATTATCATTTCATAAATCAGAAACAACACATATCCTCCATCGAGCATGGGAATCGGTAAGAAATTCATAAAAGCCAGAATAACAGAGAGTAAAGCGGTCATTGACCAGAAAATCTGCCAGTCCCACACCTTAGGAAACATTTTTCCAATAGCTCCAAAACCGCCCATTTGTTTGGCACCTTCTTTAGTAAAAGCCAGTTTAAATCCCTTTACATAGCTTGTCAGTTTTTCCCAACCCAGATTAATACCTGCCGGAATAGAAGCAAAAAAACTATATTCTGTATGATTTATTTTCAAATAATTAGAAATTGAACGAGCACCTACTCCTAACTTTCCGGTTTCGTTCAGTTGAATCTCAGAGTCTAAAGTCTGACTTTTCCGAATATATTTAAGGTTGACATGCGTATTTTTGGATGCATCTAATTCGGCTGCAATATCTTGAAAAATAAACATTTGCTTGCCATTTATGCCAATAATGCTATCGCCCGATTGTAATTTAGCCTTTTCGGCTGGTGAACCGGTAGCAATGTCTTCAATTACAAAAGGAAAGCGAACTGAAATAAAATCGGGCTCTTTAGCCGCCAGTACTTTTTGAGCAAGATCCTTTGGTAAATTAACAACAACTGATTGGTTGTTTCTTACGACCGTAACTTCCTGACATCCGTCTATTAATATTTTTTCAAATATATCGGCATTTTGTTCAACAGCTTCCCCATTAATTTTTACGATATTATCTCCGTTTCTGAAACCGTTATCCAACATAATTTGTGAGAAATTCAACCCGTATTTGGCATTTTTTAGCGGAAGATAATCCTGTCCCCAGGTGAATAGAACAGCTGCATAAATAACCATGGCGAGAATGAAATTTACTAACACACCACCAATAATTATAGGCAATCGTTGCCAAACCGAACGGGAACGATATTCCCATGGTTGTGGTTCAGAAGCCATTTGCGAAATGCTTTTGGTTTCATCCACCATGCCTGAAATAGAGCAATAACCACCCAGTGGCAACCAACCAATTCCCCATTCGGTACTTTCAGGATGTTTACGCCAATCGCCTTCTGGCAACTCAGTTAGTGGGATTTGTTCCATTACCGGACGACCTTTTGCATCAAGCAGTTCATTGCCAAGTGCATCTTTTTTAGGTCGTTCGTTTGAAGGGACATTTTTAGCCAGGAACTTAACATCCCATTTGCCGTCAATTTTCTTGGCACGAATCAGCGAAATGTTGGGATTAAAAAACATATAGAATTTTTCCACTCGAACTTTGAACAAACGCGCAAAAGCGAAATGCCCGAATTCGTGAAGAACTACTAAAATAGAAAGACTGAGAATGAGCTGTAATGCCCTGATTAGGAATGTTTCCATATTTGATTATTTAGCCCCCAAACCCCCGAAGGGGGCTTAAAGAGAAGTTTTTAAAAATTAATTAGTATGTTGAGTGCCTTTTTAAAGTCCCCCCAACGGGGGATTTAGGGGGCTTTTATTTTTCCATTAAAAAAAGATATTCAATGTGTTTGCCGTCGGAGTTTATCCAGTCGTTAGTGGAACGCATGTTACTCATAACGTTTTTTTGAAAATCAATCAGTTTGATTTCCAATAATTTGCCCGAATCTGAAATGGTTTCAAGCAATTGTTCCTTGGTAGCACGTCCACCGGAACTGTACGACAACAACAAATAACGTGAATTTGTTTCATTTATTAGTTTTCGCATGGCTTCCATGGCTAAAAAATCGCCCGATTCATTTTTGCGAAACTCTTCAAAAACTGAACCGTTACAATCGTCGCGACTATCTTCCCTACGATTTGCCTTGCCAAAAAGCTGCGGTTTATCATTATTTATTATCGTTGTCCACAAATGGTAATAAGCCGCATAGCGCACCCTGCTTGGAGGCATTTTCTCGTTATTCGAGCCATAAGGCGGATCGAAATAAACCAGATCGAATCTATTGTTTTTCACCGTATTGAAAACATCGTCACGAATTACATGATGTTTTTTTTCAGTGTTGAACCGATGAGGAAGTTTCAGTTGTAAATCATTGTAAGAACGAGGCGACCATTTCGATAGATAAGCTACATAATGCCCCAAGGTGTTGTCAACTTTGTCGAGTGCATAAATCAAACTGGTAAGAAGCACGCATTTGTCTTCCCACAGCAAATTCAAACGCTCAATTTCTTCCCGAATTGCATCAAGTTTACGGGTATTTTTCAGCTGAAATGGTTTCTTAATTTCATTTTCTGCCCCGCCATAATTTTCGGTATACCAACCATCAACGCCTATCAGGTTGTTCAGATTATCAATAATTTCTTTATAAAAGGCATTCGGTTTTTCTGATTTCAGATAACAGGTTGCAAATACTTCCGACCATACCGAAATATCGTTTGAAGTAGTTGTATAACCAAGTTGTGCAAATGCCTGCGAAACCCTTGTAGAGCCACTAAAACCATCCAAAACTGTTTCAATTCCATTCAGTCCAGATACCATTTCAAAGATAAAAGGTAGAAGTTTTAGCTTTGAACCGGCATATTTTATGCCTTCGGTTTTAGGAATTTCCATTCAGATGCTTTAAAAATATATTTTATCTTCCTGCTTTGGCATGAATCTCTTGAATATCAATTCTCAATACCGTCATTTTGGAATAATAATCATCTGATTTCAATAACTTTTCCTGAATAATAGTGGTGTTATTCTCCAAATGTTTTAATAAGATTTCCATTCCGTATTTCTGTTCTTCCAAATCGGTTACGAAATGAACATTGCCCCAAAACACTACTGTTTTAAAATTGTGAGCACATTCATCTTTCACATAACCACCATCTTCTATAATTGTGGCGCAAACACTTGAATTTGATTTGAAGAAATCAATTTTTAAACCCTGAGGAGCACAATGAAAATACAAAGCATTCTTTTTTATGTCAAATCCATAACTCAGGGTAACAATGTATGGTTCGTTATTTCGACAAGTTGATATTACGGCATATTTGCCTTTTTGTAAGAGACTTGTTATTTCGAAATTTTCAAGAATTTCCCTGTTTGGCCTGTTTCTCAAATGATATTTCTGCATATTCAATATGTTTGAGAAATCTTATTTAATCATTTCTTTAGTCAGAATTCGCACCAATGCATCGGTCTTTACATAATCCTCATAAGTCGGTTTGGCAATGAATTCAGCTTTTCCCATTACATCTTCAATAATATCGCTCATTTGGAGAAAACCGATTTTATCTTTCAAAAATTCAGCTACCACTACTTCGTTAGCTGCATTTAGGATGCAGGGCATATTTCCACCTTTATCCATGGCATAAAATGCATATTCCAAATTCCGGAAACGTTCCATATCAGGACGTTCGAATGTGAATTGGGAGCAAAGATTGAAATCGAAACGTGGAAAATTGGTTTTCAACCGATCAGGATAAGTGAAAGCATACTGAATGGGTAATTTCATATCAGGCATGCCAAGTTGAGCTTTGATTGAACCATCGTTAAACTGCACCATAGAATGAATTATCGATTGCGGATGAACCACCACTTCAATCTGGTCGGGAGTAACCCCGAAAAGCCATTTAGCTTCAATAATCTCAAAACCTTTATTCATCAGACTTGCTGAGTCAATCGTGATTTTTGCACCCATGTCCCAGTTCGGATGTTTCAGTGCCTGAGCACTTGTAACATATTCAAGTTCGTGAATGGTTTTGGTGCGAAAAGGACCACCCGAAGCTGTAAGAATCAGTTTTTCAATCGGGTTATTTCCTTCTCCGGCAAGGCATTGAAAAATGGCCGAATGTTCTGAATCAACAGGAATGATAGCTGCATTATATTGTGTGGCAAGTTCACGAATAAGTTCACCGGCTACAACAAGAGTCTCTTTATTTGCAAGTGCAATTTTTTTTCCGGCTTTAATGGCACTCATGGTCGGTTTTAATCCCGAATATCCCACCATTGCTGTCAGTACAATATCTATAGGCTGCATTTCTGCTAGTTGGGCTATTGAATCAGCTCCTGCAAACACTTTTATCGGCAAATCGGACAAGGCATTTTTCAGTGTTTGATAATGTGATTCATTACCAATTGCCACCATTTCCGGCTTGTATTTCCGTGCCTGTTCTATGAGCAAATCCACATTGTGGTTGGCAGTAAGCGCATACACTTCAAACAGTGAATCATTCTCTGAAATTACTTCCAGAGCCTGTGTTCCAATGGAACCGGTAGAACCTAATATTGCAATTTGCTTTTTCTGAATTTCTTCCATCAAACTATCTTTCCTTACTGCTTACCGCTTACTGCTTGCCGTTAAAATATAATTACTTCTTCCGGGTCAACGGGTTTTCCCTGTTTCCAGAGTTCAAAGTAGAACTGCGAACCGGTTTTCTTTCCCGAAGCATCACCCGTAATTCCAATACATTCACCTGCTTTTACCACATCGCCCACTCTTTTCATCAACCGGGTATTATTTTTATAAATGGAAAGGTAATTATTTTCGTGCTGAACCTGAATTACAAAACCATAATCGAAAGTAAATGCCTCGTAAACAACCGTACCATCCTGAACGCTCATCACGCTTTCGTTTGGTGAGGTAATCATATAAATACCATACTGATGTTCGGAAAAATTATATGATGATGAAATTACACCACGCGATGGACGAAAGAAAATGTAAGTACTTTCAGTTGGTTTGGTATCAATACTGGCGAGGTTGTATTTTTCATCTTTCTCAAATTTGTCACAGAATTTTCGTTCTCTTCTCGATTTTTCCAACAAAACTTTGGCGCGTTCTTTCAAAGCGATGGAGTCGAGTGAGATAATGGAGTCAGGTTTGGTTTTACCGTTTATAATTCCTTTAATAATATCCGTATAGCCTTCCTGAAGTTCAATCTGTTGAACCAGTGAATCGGCACGCATTGCTTCAGAAATTATACTGGTGCGATTTCCTGATTCGCCGTAACCGGGCAAATAACGGGCAATTGGTGTGGTAAAAATTAGTACGGTAAGGATTGTAAAGGTAAGTAAAAATAAAGCAGAACTATATAGGAAAACGCTGAAACGTGATAACCTAACGTGCCATGCTTCTTCCAGTGTATTTTCATTTAGAACTGAAACGCGATATTTGAATCGCATTTTCTGTATAAACGGTTTGAATTTATTTGCTGTATCGCTCATTTAATAATTAGTCATTTCGCCTGAAATGCGTACAAAAATAGCTAAATTCGGCATATAAACAAAATGACAATAACGTGAACTTAAACCCAAAAACTGTAAATCTGACGGCACTTGTAGTTTTTTGTAGATAGTTGCTATTGGTTTTTTATTATTTTTGCAGTATTATTAACTGCATAAACTCAATTTATGACCCGAATCGGTATTCTTTCTGACACCCACGGATTACTTGACGAACGAGTATTTGAACATTTTGCCGACTGTGACGAAGTGTGGCATTGTGGTGATATCGGTTCGCTCGAAGTATTCAACAAATTGCAGGCATTCAAACCGTTTCGGGGTGTGTGGGGAAACATTGATGGGTATGATATTCGAACTCAATTACCGCAACATAACCGTTTTATGTGTGAAGGTGTGAAAGTCTGGCTGACTCATATAGGTGGTTATCCCGGCAATTATGACCCGTTGGTGCGTCCCGGAATCTTTCAGCAACCTCCCAAGTTGTTTGTTTGCGGACATTCACACATTCTGAAAGTGAAGTATGATAAATCGCTCGATTTGCTTCATATTAATCCCGGAGCAGCTGGTAAACAGGGTTTTCATACGGTTCAAACCTTAGTCCGCTTCGAAATTGATGGAGAGAAAATCCAGAATCTGGAAGTGATTGAACTAAAACCGAAAGAAGTAATTTAGTGAACGAGTAGACTAGGAAACAAGTAAACAACTGTCTACTTATTTCCTTGTTTACTCGAATACTTGTTTACTTGTTTCCTTGTTTCCTTGTTTCCTAATTTATTTCACACCATGCATCAATTTCAGCAGTCGTTTTGATAACAGTAACAAAATAAGCTTATTTACCATCGATAAACCATTTGGAGATTGCTTTAATTCGCCCATCGTATAAATAAAATACAGAAACCTTATAATTATTCATTCGGCTTCTGTGTTTTAATGTAGATACTTAAAACCTCACATTGAATCCGGCATTGAAATTAATCCCCGGCATCGGGTAACCGTAATTAATCTGATATTGCTGATTCAACAAGTTATTTCCATCCACAAAAACCTCAAGTTTCTTAAGCGGTTTAATTGATAAACGGGCATTAAGTAGCAGGTAATCAGGCTGGATAGTTGTAGGTGGATCTATTGGTTTAACAGGAATAAAAGTATATAATTTCTCAATATATTGTGTAGATACGTTCAAATTCCAAATCTTATAACTGTAGTTGATACTAATGTTAACTTGTTGACGTGGTGCTGCTAAAACAGCTTTACTCAAATTGAGGTAGCTGTAGTTAGCATGAAGATACAGGTTTTTACAAACTGCATAGCGTGCTGAAAATTCAATTCCCTGATTTGTGAATGTTCCTGAATTTTTGCGCTGAAGTGTCTGTGGAGTTCCTGAAACTTCAATTATATTGCTTGCATTCATTTTAAAAACAGTAAATTCAAAGTTCAATTTATTCTCAAAAATTGATTGTATCCAGCTAATCTCGTAGTTAATTAATCTTTCTGATCTTAAATCCGGGTTTTGAATTGACGGAATTGGGAAAAACAAATACATCTCCATGATTGTTGGATTTCGAAATCCTTTTGAAACAGAAGCCTTTAAAGTTGTTTTAGTAGTAGGATTGTAGGTCAAACCAATTAACGGAATCAACTCATTTCCAAATATAGAATTGTTCTGAAAACGCAATCCACCACTTAATGTTAGCTTTTTAAACAGATTTTGTTGCATATATGCATAAACCGATACATCATTGGCAGTCAATAAAGTATCATGCAGAACACCTTGATTCGATATTCCACCGTATTGAGCAATATCAGTACCAACAGTCAGATTGTTACCTTCAAAAAGTCTTACAGTTTGATAAAGCATTAAGCCACTATTTCTGTCATTGGAGTGAAAACCAGTTGAAAGTGTGTGTTCACCAAAGTTGTGATAAAGTTTTACAGAACCTTCAGTCTTTTCGTATTTGTCATCAATCGAAACTGAGGTCTCACCACGCGTAATATCAATGCCAAAAGGAGTAGGAGTATAAATAGAACCATTATCATTTCCCTTAAAACCTGCAATGCTGAAATCGGCAGAAATCTTATAATGGTTGCTCAATTCGTATCCAACTTTTGTATAACCATTTGAAATATTGAAGTCTGTATTTGTTCGGATTCCATTTGTTTGATCGTGATTAAACGAAGTGAAAATACTAAATTTGTTTTTTTTGTAACCAACAGTTTCGTAAAATTTCTGTGTGTTAAACGAACCATAAGCAGCACCCATAGTCATTTTTAATCCTTCTTCATTTTGTTTTTTTGTAATAATATTAATTGCCCCTGCCATTGCATTAGTGCCATATAATAATGAGGCAGGACCACGTATAACTTCCACTTTTTCTACGTCTGATGCTACATAAGCATCCGAAATCGGATGACCAAAAAGTCCCTGATACTGAGGATGTCCATCGATTAGAATTAGGACATCTGTATTGGGTGAACCACTAACACCCCGAATACTAATTGACCCCGATCCGCCTGTCGAAACCCCAAAGCCAAGAACATTCCGCTGAGTTACGAAAATACCCGGAACAAAGTTATTGAGTGCAGGAAGAATATTCATTTGTCCTGTGCTTTTAATTTCCTGTCTCGCAATTTGTGAAATAGAAAGTGGAACGATTTTTCGTGAAATCTCTGTTTTTGAACCGGTTACCACTATATCACTGAGTTGTATGCTATCTATTTTCGTTGTTTGTGAAAAACATAGATTGGCCATCAAAACCAATACTGCAATTATTGAAAGTTTTTGTTTTATCATTTTTTTTGTTGCTTGTCTTAGATCGTGTTATATTCTTTCATAATCGTGTTACTCATAGAGTAAAAAAATTAATCCATCTTGCTCATTATCAGTTTGCCATGCTCTATGCCTTTAATACTTATCAGGGCTTCTGAAAGCTCGGTGAGTTTCCGAGAAGGTCCTTTTACTGCAATAATTTCAAGGGCTTTTTCGGCAGAAATATAGAAGTTTTGAGCCGAGAGAATCTCATTAACTGCATTTTTTTTAATATCAACTAATTTTGACTGAATGTCAGACTTAGTGAAATCATAAGTAAGTATTATTGCACCGGCAACTATATTGTTACATTTCCATTTTTGTTCTACAATATTTTTCTCAATCAAATGGCGAATTGCCTGTGATCTATTTGGAAATTTATTTTCCTGAACAAATACATCAAGGGCTTCAAGCAAGTCATTTTCGAGCGAAACTCCAAATCGGGCAACTGACATCGTGTTACTTATTTATATAATAGTGGCACAAAACTACTGAAAATTGAGTAAATATCAATGCATAATATTCATTAATATGAATATTTCATAAAATAAATTGTAAACTGTTGACGGAAGTGCTAATTATTTTGATAATTTTATACTTGGTTATTGACCGACTGCTGCAACAAGCAGTGGGGCAGGTGTTAGCCAATCGTTTTGAAATGG